>JAYVGK010000243.1:0-4624 GCA_043772215.1 Acidimicrobiales bacterium
CCGTCTCTCTCCGAGGGACGCAGTGCACGAGTAGTCAGGCCTCGGCGCACGGCGCCGATGCTCCGTCAGGGCAACGTGACCGCCCCGGTCTCGGCGCCCTGGACGAGCTTGGCGTACTTGGCCAGAACGCCAGTGGTGTACCGGGGCTCCGGGAGCTTCCAGTCGGCCTTGCGGCTGAGGAGTTCGGCATCGTCCACCAACACGTCGAGAGCCCGATTGGGTACATCGACTCGGATGATGTCGCCATCACGAAGGAAGGCAATGGGTCCCCCATCGACCGCCTCAGGGGCTACGTGGCCAATACAGAAGCCCCACGTGCCACCGGAGAATCGACCATCGGTGATGAGCGCACATGAGCTCCCCAGCCCGGCGCCCTTCATGGCTCCGGTGATGGCCAACATCTCGCGCATACCCGGACCGCCCTTGGGACCCTCGTAACGGATCACCACCACCGAACCGTGTTCGATGGTGCCGCCCAGAATGGCGTCCATGGCGGAGTCCTCACCTTCGAACACCCGGGCCGGGCCCTCGAAGTTCATCTGGTCCTTGGTGAGACCGGCCACCTTCACCACGCTGCCCTTGGGCGCCAGCGAACCGTGCAACACCACGATGCCCGCATCGGCGTGGATGGGATTGCTGAGGGGATGGATCACCAAACCGTCGGGAGCAGGCGGGTTCATGGCTTCGAGATTTTCGCCCATGGTCTTACCGGTGACAGTGATGCAGTCGCCGTGCAGCAATCCAGCATCGAGAAGATGCTTCATGACCACGGGGATGCCGCCCACGGCATCGATGTCGGACATGTGGTACTTACCGCCGGGCTTGGTGTCGGCGATGTGGGGAATACGAGCCCCCACCCGATTGAAGTCTGCCAGGGACAGCTCCACCCGGGCCTCGTGGGCAATGGCCAACAGGTGCAGCACGGCATTGGTGGAACCACCTAGCGCCAATGTCACCATGATGGCGTTCTCGAATGCTTCCTTGGTGAGAATAGTACGCGCCCGTATGTTTTTGTCCACCAGACCCATGAGGGCCACCCCGGATTGATAGGCGTAATCGTCGCGCCGGCGATCCACGGCGGCCGGGCTGGCGCTGCCGGGCAACGCCATGCCGAGTGCTTCACTCACGCTGGCCATGGTGTTGGCGGTGAACATGCCCGCACATGAACCCTCGGTAGGACAAGCGTTGCGCTCGATGAGTGACAACTCGGCGTCGCTGAGTTTGCCTACGGCGTGGGCGCCCACCGCTTCGAACACGCTGGTGATGTCCAGCGCTTCACCATGAGCGCCGCGCCCCGGCAGGATGGACCCGCCGTACATGAAGATGCTGGGCAGATTCAGCCGGGCGGCCGCCATCAGCATGCCGGGTAGGCTCTTGTCGCAGCCCGCAAAGGTGGCCAGCGCGTCAAAGCGCTCCGCGTGCATCACCGTCTCCACCGAGTCGGCAATCACTTCTCGGCTTACCAGCGACGCCCGCATCCCCTCGTGTCCCATGGAGATGCCGTCGCTGACAGCGATGGTGACGAACTCGAACGGAAAGCCGCCGGCGTCACGGATGCCCTGCTTGCAGCGCTTGGCCAGACGGTCGAGTGGCAGGTTGCACGGGGTGACCTCGTTCCAGCTCGAGGCCACGCCCACCTGGACTTTGTCGAAATCCGCATCGGTCATGCCCACCGCTCGGAGCATGGCGCGCGCCGGGGCTTTCTTGGGCCCCTCGGTGACATCGGTGGATCGGGTCTTCGAAGGATTTGGAGCCATTGGTAGATGGTACCGGTGGGGGTGGGGCAGGCTGAAGTGGTGAGTGGAAATGACACCCCCGCAGTGGGGGACTATCTGGACTCCATGGATCCTCGGGCCAAGCTGGTGCGCAAGGTCCGGGTGTTGAAGGTGGTGGCCATTGTGGAGACCATCAGCTACTGCTGCCTACTGGTGCCGATGACTCGCAAGTACCTGCTCGGTGACCATTCCCAGACCAACTACCTGGTGTTGCGGATCATCGCCTACTTCCACGGCCTGGTGGCCGGGGCCTTTGCGGTGATGGCTTTCGACGTACGACGGCCCATGTCGTGGAGTTGGCCGTTCTTCGGCGCCACCCTGGTGGGCCCGCCGGGGGCGCTACTGGCTCACTGGCGCCTTCGCCATCAGCCCATCCCGGCCGTGGTGCGGGCCCAGGACATGTACTTCTGATTAATCCGCCGGGCTGCGGCTATCCACCCACCCCTCGTTGGGCCGCCGCCAAGGCAACGGCCAACGCGATAACCCCCACAGCCACCAACACGGCGATGTCGATCTGGCGATTGCGCATGCGACGACCGATGATGACGTAGCCCACGATGCCGCCCGCCACGATGCCGCCGAGATGACCTCCGATGGAGATGCCGGGGATCGACACCGTGAACAACAAGTTGATGACCATGGGGGGCAGCCAGCCGTTGGCCCGCATGGGTACCCCACGGGCGTGCATACCAACCACGGCGGCCGCCATGAGCCCGAACGCTCCGCCGGAAGCTCCGATGGTGGGGACGTTGGGGGACAGCAGCAGTGCTCCGGCCGATCCCCCCAACACCGAAACGAAGAACAGGGCGGCGTAACGCCAGCGGCCGATGGCACCCTCCAGGGTCCGTCCCAGGTTCCAAATGGCGAAGCTGTTGAACCCTAGGTGCAGCAGCGAGCCGTGCAGGAACCCGGACGTGATGATCCGATACCACTCCCCCGACTTCACGGAGGGTCCGTACAGCGCAAAGTTGTTCACCAACCAACTCGACGTCCCGGAGAGCACATTGCCCGTGCCGCCTTGGCGTACCAGCCCATAGAAGTGGACTGCCGCCAGCGTGGCGATGATCAGCTTGGTGACGAGCAGCGGCTCCGCCAGTTTCATCCTCAGCTGCTGTGATGCGGCCGGGCGGGACTCACGGACGCAGGCCACACACTGCGCACCCACCGGGGCGTCGATGAGGCACTCGTAACAGGCGGGACGACCGCAGCGACTGCAGGATCGAAATGTCTCTCGGTCTGGGTGAAATGTACAGGTGGCCATGGCAAAGGACAGTGTGCCCGAGTACGACAGGCGGTGGAGACGATGCCAAGCTCGTCAATGATGCCCACCGACCTGCTCATCGACGTGCCCAATGGCCCGCAATTGAGCCGTAGGGCGCTGTTGCTGGGAGCAGCGGCCTCAGTGGTGCTGGCGTCGTGCAGCGGCAATGCCACCGAGAACGCCGCCCCAATTGACTTTTTGGGCAATCGGCGCCGCCGTGGAGATCCCCTGTATTCGGTTGAGTCCTCGGCGTTTGTGGCGCAGTTCGAGGCCGATCTCCTCGCTGCGGCGAAGGGCCCTTACTCTGCGGCGCTCCTCGACACCTGCCGTCTTGGCGTGATTGCCCTCTCGGACAAGTGCACCAAGGATGGCGCTCGTGTGGGCTACTGCCCCGACGCCCAGGGTTATCTCTGTTCAGCGTGCGGCAGTCTGTACGACCGGGTGGGAGACCAACTCGACGGTCCAGCCCCACGGGGACTCGATCATCTCCACGTGGAGCAGGACCGCAACGGCGATCTCATCATCGACCGGCGAACGAAGATCAACGGGTCGCCGTCGGGCACCGGGGTGATCAAGCGCGACGATGCTGCCCGGGCCGCATTTCGTACCGGCTGCCAACTGGGGTCAAGCGTGAATCCGGTGACCCGCCAAGTGATTGCGTAGTAAGCCGCAACCGGCAGGCGTGGGCGCTGAGCAGGTTCGTGGACGCTCAGCCAGTTTGGGCGACTTGGGCGACTCGGGCGACTCAGTGGCTCAGGTGCTACAGGCCAGCCCGCTGGCGCAACAGGCCGGTGACCAATTTGCCGTCAGCCTTGCCGCCACTGGCCTTCATGGCAGCCCCTACGAAAAAGCCGGTCACCTTGGCATCACCACTGCGGAGCCGTTCGAATTCGGCGGGATGAGCCGCTATCAATTCATCCACCAGCGTCTCGGCTACGCCACTGTCCATGGCCTCGAATCCTCGGGCGGCGGCAATGGCGGTCGGATCCGACGCTTGCGTCTCCAACATCTCCATCAACACTGCCTTGGCCTGCGTAGAGGTGAGCTTGGAGTCGGCTTCCATCATCAGCAAAGAAGCAAACCCCGCAATGTTGAGCCGTGCACCCATCTCAGCCGTCACCACCTCGTTGGCCACGCGGTTGACGGCTCGGCGACCATCACCTCCGTGGGCCACCGCCCCCAGCACCAGCGCATCCAGGCCCTGCTCCACGATGGTGACAATGGGGTCCGACCCCGGAGCCAACTCGGAGCCCGTGGCCTCCGACAGCAGCCGACGACGGTCGGCCGGCATCAACGGAAGTGCATCGCGAACTGCTGTCACCCACTCTGCTGAAGGGGCGATGGGAACCAAGTCTGGCTCCGGAAAGTACCGATAGTCCATAGCTTCTTCTTTGGATCGCATGGACGACGTTCGGCCGTCCTCCTCGTTCCAGTGCCGGGTTTCCTGCACGATGCGCTCCCCTGATTCGCGCAGGTCGATTTGGCGGTTGGCCTCGTACTCGATGGCGCGTGTGAGCGAACGTAGCGAGTTGAGGTTCTTGATTTCACAACGGGTGCCGTACTCGTCGCCCGGCTGGCGCACACTGAC
>JAYVGK010000244.1:0-4771 GCA_043772215.1 Acidimicrobiales bacterium
ATCAGTGTCATCGTCAACAAGCCGGTGGGCTATGTCTCCACCCAACCCGAGCCCGGCTACACACCGGCCATCACTCTGGTAACCGCTGATCGTCAGTTCGGTTCGGGTCCAACGTTTCAACGTTCATGGTTACGGGGGCTCAGTGTGGCGGGTCGTCTCGACATCGAGAGTCAGGGTCTGTTGCTGTTCACTCAGGACGGGCGCCTGGCCCACCAAATCATCGGCGACGCAGGCTCCGTGGACAAAGAGTATTTGGTGCGGGTCACCGGACGTTTGAGCCGTGACGGACTTGAGCTCTTGCGGCACGGCCTCGAACTCGATGGCGTGCAACTGCGTCCGGCGATGGTGGAGTGGCTCAACGATGATCAGTTGCAATTCGTCCTGCGAGAGGGCCGAAAGCGCCAAATCCGCCGGATGTGTACGTTGGTGGGTCTCGACGTCATCGGCCTCAAACGAGTACGTATCGGCAACATCCGACTTGGCAACCTTCCCGAAGGGCAGTGGCGATTGCTGGGCGCCGACGACCGCGTGTGATCAGCCTGCGCGCATTTCTTCGAAGAGCGCCCGGAAGGCCCGGCCGCGGTGCGAGAGCTGCTGCTTGGTTTCTGGTCCGAGTTCAGCAAAGGTCCGTCCATCACCTTCGTGAGGGATAAAAACGGGGTCGTAGCCAAACCCGGTGGAGCCGCAGGGCGTATGGGCAATCCAGCCGTCCACCTGGCCCTCGGCCCACACCTCACGACCATCAGGGAAAACCACCATGGCCACTGTGCGAAACACTGCACCACGTTGCTCCGGCCGGGTCGCCCTTAAGCGGTCCAATTCATCCAGCATCTTGGCCACGTTTTCTGCGTACGTGGCATTGTGGCCGGCGTAGCGAGCCGTGTACACACCGGGGTTCCCGCCGAGTGCGGCCACCTCCAGTCCGGTGTCGTCGGCGATGGCGGCCTCTCCTGATGCCTGCATTACGGCCCGGGCCTTCAATCGGGCGTTTCCGAGGAGAGTGTCTGCATCTTCAATCACCTCTCCAAGTGATGCGGGGCGAGCAACCACCACCGTCCCCGGCATGCTGTGAGCAATGAGCGCCTCGATTTCGAGCACTTTGTCCGGGTTGGCCGAAGCCATTACCAACCGCAACGAAATCGGCTTCAATTCCCCACCAGAAAGCCGGTCCAAATACCTTCGGCGCTGATAACCATACGTTCATCCACGTATTTGCCTTTGGCTTTGGTCGCCGCAATGGCTTCGGGACTGAACCCCAACGTAGCCAGCACCTCTTCATCAGCACTGTCCCACGTAGCTGGATCCTTCACCGCCACGCCGGGCCACACCACAGAGCCGTCTTGCGTAGTGGTGGCCGGCGCTTCCAGCAGCCGACGGATATCAGCCAAGGGCGTACCCACACCGCTGGCCCCTTCGGCTCGCATCCTGGTGACGAGGTCATTGTTGCCCGGACCCACCACAGTGGCCCGAAGCTTACCCTTGATGATAAGCGCGCGTAGGGCATCATCGTTGCCGGCTCCTATGGCCGCATAAATTGCTTCAGCCGTGGCCATAGGCAACGGCGGCACCGGGGTACCGTCCTGCAAAAATGACACCAGACCCCTACCGGGCAGCGTGGTACCGGTGGAGGTGGTCGACGTACTCGACGAGGTGGTGGTTTCGGCAATGGTGGATGGCTCGGTGCTCGGCTCCACGGGTGCCGTGTCGAGAACGATGACCGGCGCCGTGTCGGGTGGCAACGAGTCGGTGGGAATGGGACCAGACACCACCACTGTGACCGGCTCGACGGTCGACTTCGACTTCGTGCAACCCGTGAAAGCTCCAACTGACGTCGCGGCGAATCCGACGCTCAACAGCGCAATCCGCCGCCGCTTGATCATTGGGCCGGGCGAGCAGCGGGTGCAGTGGCGAGCAACTGCTGCTGCATGGCCACGATCCGCTCGATACCACCTTGGGCCGAACTGAGTAGCGCATCAAGTTGATCACGACTGAACGCCATCGCCTCGGCGGTGCCCTGGACCTCAGTAAATTTGCCCTCCGACGTCATCACCACATTCATGTCGACGTCGGCAGTGGAGTCCTCCGAATAGTCGAGGTCCAACAACGCCACGCCACCCACAATGCCGACACTGATGGCTCCGCATGCATGCGTCAACGGATGGGTAATGAGTTTACCCTGTTGCATCAGCCGGGTGCAGGCATCGTGCAACGCCACATACGCGCCACAGATGCTGGCTGTACGGGTACCACCGTCAGCCTGCAACACATCACAGTCGAGCACGATTTGGCGCTCGCCCAGCGCCACCGTGTCCGTGACACTGCGTATGGATCGCCCGATGAGGCGCTGAATCTCCTGGGTACGTCCGGACTGCTTACCCTTTGCCGCTTCTCGACCCACCCGCTCCGGCGACGAACCCGGCAGCATGGAATACTCCGCAGTTACCCATCCCTTGCCCGAGTTGCGCATCCAACGGGGCACATCATCATCAATGGATGCAGTGCACAACACCCGGGTACGGCCGAAGCTCACCAGCACCGAACCGGCGGCGAACTCGGTGTAATCGCGCTGGAACGTGACGGGACGGAGGTCATCGGGACCTCTGTCATAACTGCGGGACATGCATGCCTCCTGGGCAATTGGGGTGTGACCGGGGAAAACGTAGCGCCGGGGGCGCCACCGCAAATTGACTGCTGAACCATAGGTGTCAACAGGGCCCGCAACGCACCTAGCCTGTACTTCAACCGGGCAATCACACGCCGTGAAAGAAACGAACAAACGCACAACCACGAAATCCTGCCATGACCATTCCCGCCACTTCCGCTGAGATCAGTCACTTTTTGCGTAGGGCCACGTTCGGGGCCACACCCACCGAGGTCAACGCCTACGTGGGCATGGAACTGGGTCAACTCATCGACCAGTTGATCGACTCGGTGCCGGCACCGGTCATACTCCCAACACTGGATCCAGCAATGGGCGACTATCAGCAACTGGTGGTCATCCGGCGGTGGTGGTTGCAGCGTATGGCCGACGTGGCGGTGCCGCTGCGCGAGAAACTCACGTTCTTCTGGCACGGACATTTTCCGTCGTCGTATTGGAAAGTACCCAAGCCCCAGTTGTTGTTGGATCAGAATCAAACCCTGCGCTCCGGAGCTACTGGGCCGGTGGGTGATTTGGCCAAGGCAATTGCTGTGGATCCGGCAATGTTGGTGTACCTCGACAACGGTCTCAACGTGGCGTCGGCCCCCAACGAGAACTTTGCCCGAGAGTTGTTCGAGCTGTTTACCCTGGGAGTGGACAACCACTACACGCAAGCCGACATCGTGGCCTCGGCTCGGGCGTGGAGCGGACACGGCCTCGTTGGTGACGCCTATGTGTTCAATGCCTCGTTGCACGATGGCGGCGACAAAACCATCTTCGGTGTCACCAAGGCTTTTACTGGTCCCGACGTCATCGACGAGCTCACCGGTGGCGCCAACCGTGCGGTGATGGCGCGATTCCTGGCCGCCAAGCTGTGGTCGTTCTATGCCTACCCCAGACCGGGCACGGAGTTACTTGATCAGTTGGCCTCCGAGTTTGCCAACGTTGATATGCGTACAGATTTGTTTCTGAAAGTGATGTTCCGTCGACCCGAATTCTATTCGGCCCAAGCGCGACAGAGTCTGGTGCGCTCACCGGTTGAGTGGGGGGTGGCGTTGCTTCGCGCCACCGGCGTATCGGCTCAGGACAGTGGACTGGACTGGGCGCTGGCTGACCTCGGACAAAGCCCATTCGAGCCCCCGTCGGTATCGGGTTGGAAGCAGAACGAATACTGGATCAGCGAAGCTGCGCTGTGGAAAAAACACACGGTTGCGTCCACCATTGGCTGGAAGGCCAATGACCGGCCCGCCGGTACGCCTCCCGTACTTCCCGGCATCGAAACCCTTCCGCCCGGTGAGGCCGTCCAGGTGGCACTGGATCTCATGGGCACCCCCGAGGTGAGTGCCATCACCAGGGGGGCATTGGTGCAACTGGTCACCCACCACGCCGGATATCAAGGACTCCGAGCCAATCTGCTGCGCACCATTGCGCTTACACCGGAGTTCCAACTCGCATGAGTGAGCCCGGAAGGTCGCTCGAGCCAATCGAGCCAATCGAGAACGTGCTCGAGGCCATCGACCGTAGTGGCCAACGGGCGCTCAACCGACGCCGGTTTCTCCAGTTGGGTGCTGCTATTGCGGCAGGCACCGTTGTCAGCAGCCAACTGGGCCCCATCCGCCGACTCCTCGACGGTTCCACTGCAGATGTAGGAGATGCCGGTAAGGACGGCATCGTGGTGATGGTGTATCTGGACGGTGGCAACGACGGCTTGAACACACTGGTGCCCGTTGCCGACAACCGCTATCACGACCTGCGACGAACCCTCGCCGTGGCACCTGAAGCCACCCTCCCCATCGACTCCATCTACGGCATGCATCCGTCGTTGTCATTTCTGCATCAGAAATGGGGCGAGGGGACTCTGGCATTCGTTCGAGGAGTGGGCTACGCACCTCCCAATCTCAGCCACTTTTCCTCCGTGGATTATTGGAACGCTGGCCAAGGCGCCGCCGCATCGGCAATGCGGTCCACGCCGCAATCAGGATGGTTGGGTCGCTGGACCGACACACGCGGGGGCGCAAACCTGTTCCAATCGGCCACCATTGGCACCCAGGTGCCCATCATGATGCGGGGGGTGAGCACTTCTTCGCTGCTCATACCATTGGTGCCAGCGGCGCTGCTGGGGGCCACCGACGC
>JAYVGK010000245.1:0-9419 GCA_043772215.1 Acidimicrobiales bacterium
AGTACGAGGTCCTCTCGTAAAGGCCGCTGACGGGTGGCCACCGCCCGCCGCATGACTTGTGACATACGCACGTCACCTTTGACCCGGGCACTGGGCTGCGGCTCCAACGCCGTGACGGTGACCTCAGGCACCAGCTCGTCGATGGCCGCCAGCGTCACCCCGGTCTCGCCCAGCGAGGGCAGTACCCGGGAGATGTAGCGCATGAACAGCCGGTTGGGTCCCACCACCAACACCCCTTGGCGCTCCAGTGGAAAACGGTGGGTATAGAGCAGATACGACGCCCGGTGCAATGCCACCGCCGTTTTGCCGGTGCCGGGACCGCCCTGGACCACCAGGACTCCGGGAAGCTCGGCCCGGATGATCTCGTCCTGCTCGGCCTGGATGGTGGCCACGATGTCTCGCATGTGCCCGGTGCGGGCTTGACCGAGGGCCGCCAGCAGGGCCCCGGTGCCCACCAGCCCGGAATCATCGCCCGATTCCAGCGCATCGATGGAGAACACCTCGTCGTCGATGCCGAGCAGTTGCGGGCCTTTGGTGGCGAAATGCCGACGACGTTCCAGACCGAGCGGGTTGCGGCCGGTGGCCCGGTAGAACGCCTCGGCCACAGGAGCCCGCCAGTCCACCACCACGGAGTTCTGCTTTGCATCGTTGACGGGGATGCGTCCGATGTGGAAGCGCTCTCCATCAAGGCGGTCGATACGGCCGAATACCAGCGATTCGGTGCCCAACTCCAGCCGAGACAGGCGCTCCAGGGCTCGCTCCTCGAGCACGTCGCGCTCGAACCGGGCCTGGTGGGTGCCACCAGCCTCATTCGCCACGGTGGCCGTGAGCTGACGGGTGGCCACCCGCATGGCTTCCACGCACGCGTACGCATGGAGGAGGAAGGCTTGCTCGTTCTCGAACTCGGGGTGTCCAACCACTGGCGTTCGCTGCTCCATCCGTGTCGCCGCCGAAACCGGTTCGCCGGGGCCCACCGATTTGTCAGTCCAATCGGGGGATTGATCACCTTACAGTCGGCACGTCCCCAACTCGGCTGGACCGATGGCACACGCTCTCGGCACGGATCGGCTCTCAAGGCGTCATCGCCCCGAAACCAACCCGAAACGGTGATCCGCCAAGATTGATCTCATGGTGGTGAGTACTTCGACGAGCGCACCCAATGCGGCGGCTGCCATTGCGGCGCTGCGAGTGTTGCTCCCGAACTCGGTGAAACTGGTGGAAGGGGCGCCTCAGGCATGGCTCATCAGTGCCCCTCCCGAGGTGCTGGCCCGTGACCTGGCTCTGTTGGTGGAGCCGCTCGGGGCCAGCGAGCTACGGGTCCGGATCGCGTCTACCGCCACCTCTGATCCGGTGGGCCGGGAGATCTGGCGACTGACCGTGGCCGTCCGGGACCGACCCGGGTTACTGGCCAGCACTGCAGCCGTGGCGTCGCAGCACCGCCTGTCCATCGTCAGCGCTCGGTGCGCGTCGTGGAGTGCGCTCGATGCTCATGGGGAGGCTCTGGCCTTGCAGCAGCTGGAGGTGGTGTCGGGCGATCTGAATCTGTCCGGCGAGCCCGACTGGCCGTGGATTGGTCAAGACCTGCGCTCCGCCCTCACTGACGGCCAGGCCCCCATCACCCGGTTCCTGCCCTCCGGAGCGGCTGATGTCACCATCACCGCAGAAGACACTCCCGAAGCCACCCCGGAAGGGTCCGATGGTTGCCTCTGGCGGGTTCGAGTGGATGCCCCCGACGCGTTCGGGTTGCTGGCAGCGCTATGTCGTTGGTTGACCGCAGCCGGGGCCAATATCGAGGCCGCCATGGTGGGGATGCGCAGCGAAGCAACGGGGAACACCGCCACCGATGAGTTGGTGGTGTCCGCCGCTGCTGGTTTCGACGCCAGAGCCGCAGAGTTGGCCGATGAACTATCGCGGCCCGGCTGAGCGTGTACTGACCCCGCCGTAACACTGAGGGCTGCGCTCCTGCGCTCCGCTTCAGTGCTCGCCGACCCTCGACGCCGTGCGGTGGCGTTCCGGCCCTCTAGAGACGCTGCACGTTGGGGGCGGCCGGGAACCGGTTACGAGCGTCGAACACGGCCTTGGCATGCTGGGTTACCAGCCCATAATCGAACACGTCATGGTCGGTGAGCAACACCACGATGTCGGCGGCGCTCACCTGTTCCGGCGTGAGTTCCACCATGGCCACGGTCTCCAACCCTCGTGGGGCCTCATGAACGAAGGGATCCACGGCTGACACGTCGGCCCCCAATCCCACCAACAGGCGAGCTACGCCAATGGAGGGGGACTCTCGTGCATCGCCGCTGTTCTTCTTGTATGCCAGGCCTAGGACCAAGATGCGCGATCCATTCACGGACTTGCGCTCCTCGTTGAGCATGGACGTGACCCGGCGCACGACATGATCGGGCATGTGCTCGTTGACGTCATTGGCCAACTCCACGAACCGGAATGGCTTGCCCAACGTCTGCTTCACCCGCCACGACAGGTAGCTGGGATCGATGGGCAGGCAATGGCCACCCACGCCCGGTCCGGGGGTGAAACGCATGTAGCCGAAGGGCTTGGTGGAAGCCGCATCGATGGCTTCCCACAAATCCACCTTCAACTCATCGGCGAATACCGCCAACTCGTTCACCAAAGCCACGTTGACATGGCGGAACGTGTTTTCCAGCAGCTTGGTGAGCTCGGCCTCCTCGCATCCTTTGACCCGAACCACCTGATCCACCAACGACCCGTAGAACGACGCTACCGAGTCCAAACACGCCGCAGTGAGCCCCGACACCACCTTCGGAGTGGTGACAAACGTCCAGGTGCGATTACCCGGATCGATACGCTCCGGCGAGTACCCCACATGGAAATCCACACCCGCCTTCAACCCAGAGCCCGCCTCCAGCAGCGGCACCATCAGCTCGCGCGTGGTACCCGGATAGGTGGTGGACTCCAACACAATGGTGGTGCCCTGCACAATCCGCGGAGCCAATTGAGCAGCGGCGGACTCGATGAACGACAAATCCGGCAACGACTCCCGTAACGGCGTGGGCACCGTGATGACAGCCACATCGAAATGTCCGACGGCGTCGAAATCGTGAGTGATCACGTAACGACCCGACGCCAGCGCCGCCGCCAGTACCTCACTGTCCACGTCTTCTACGAACGATTCGCCCTGCGCCAGTCGGCCTACTCGTCGTTTGTCCAAATCAAAGCCGATGACGCTGTGACCCACCTCAACGGCCCGCATGGCCAGGGGCAGGCCCACATACCCTTGTCCCACCACCAGCGCAGTCAGGGGGGCCACCGGGGAAGCGGCGGATTTGGGTGCATCGATGTTCACAACTGACTCCTTGATCGTCGTTGCCACCGTACCGTACGGGCCGAATAATGTCACTCAGAGCGTTTACAACGGTCAATATTGGTTACCTATCGTGACCATCGTTCGAGCGGACCCGGTCGAGTTGGCACCGGGATGTGCCACCCTTTCCGGACCTTGATGTCCATGCGCCCACCCCGACCCAGCCACTCACTCAACCCACAAAAGGTTAACCGCGCCACGCTGCGCCGAGCGTGGCAATTCGCCCGGCCGTATCGCGGGCTGCTGGTGGGATATCTGGCGGTCACCATCCTCACCACCGTTCTCGGGGTGTTGCCGCCGTTCATCTTCCGCCAGTTCCTGGACTCGGCCATCCCCAAGCGCAACCTGGGCCAAGTGAACCTGCTGGCCCTCGCCATGGTGGTCATCGCCGTCATTGGCATGGTGCTGTCGCTGTTCGCCCGACTGCAGGGAGCGCGACTGGGGGAAGGGCTGATCCGCGACATTCGTATCGCCTTGTACGACCACGTCCAGAAGATGCCCATCGCCTTCTTCACCCGTACTCAGACCGGCGCACTCATGAGCCGCCTCAACAACGACGTCATCGGCGCCCAGCAGGCCTTCACCTATGTATTAAGAACTGTTCTCACCGATGTCCTCACCGTGGTCATCACCATGGTGGCCATGATCGAACTCAGCTGGCAGATCACCGTGCTGTCGTTGGCCATTGTGCCGGTACTCATCTTCGTCAGCCGCCGCGTGGGCAAGCTGCAACAGGCGGCGGCGCGTGAGGCCATGGATCTCAACGCTGGCATGAACTCGGTGATGACCGAGCGGTTCAATGTGGCCGGTGCGTTGTTGGTGATGCTGTTTGGCCAGCCCAAGGAAGAATCGCGTCAATTCGGTGAATCCGCTTCCCGCGTGGCCGCCATCGGTGTCAAGCGGGCCATGACCGGCATGGTGCTCATGCTGGGCCTGCCACTGGTGGGTTCTATGGGGGTCGCCGCCGTGTATTGGTGGGGCGCTCGTCAGGTGCTCGACGGGGCACTCACCATTGGCACGGTGGTGGCCATGGCATCGTTTGTACAGCGTCTCTATGGGCCACTCACTGATCTGGCCAGCGCCCGAGTGGACTTCGTCACGGCGTTCGTGAGCTTCGACCGTATCTTCGAAGTCCTCGATGCCACCCCTGGCATTGCCGACCTACCCGGCGCCACAAACCTGCCAGCGTCGGTGATGGGTGGACGTATCGAGTTCGACGACGTCGGTTTCACGTACCCAGATGAGGTGATCGTGGCGTCGCTGGAGGCAGGACGGCAGCCCACTTCGGTGTCAGCGGCGGCTTCCACCGGCA
The DNA here is from genome assembly GCA_043772215.1 of Acidimicrobiales bacterium. Taxonomy (GTDB): domain Bacteria; phylum Actinomycetota; class Acidimicrobiia; order Acidimicrobiales; family JANYDT01; genus JANYHQ01. The sequence continues at coordinate 4,656 of JAYVGK010000245.1, forward strand.
GGACGAGTCAACCGGTACTGCGGGCGGTCTCGTTCGTGGCCGAGCCCGGAACCCTCACGGCCATCGTGGGCCCCAGCGGCGCCGGCAAAACAACCATCACGTCGCTGCTTCCGCGGCTCTATGACGTGTCGTCGGGCGCCGTCCGCCTCGACGGCCATGACGTGCGCTCGTTGACCCTCGACAGCCTCCGGGGCAGTATCGGGGTGGTGTCGCAGGACTCGCATCTGTTCCATGCCTCCATCGCTGAAAACCTTCGATACGCCCGACCGGGCGCGTCCCTGCAAGAACTCACCGCCGCCGCTCAGGGGGCGCGCATCCACGACATGATTGCCGGGCTCCCCGATGGCTACGACACCATGGTGGGAGAGCGCGGCTACCGACTGTCGGGCGGTGAAAAGCAGCGGCTGGCCATCGCACGGGTTCTGCTGAAGGACCCTCGTATCGTGATACTGGACGAAGCCACGGCCCATCTCGATTCCGAAACGGAACTGTTGGTCCAAGAGGCACTGGGCGAGGCGTTGCAGGGTCGCACCACCATTGCCATTGCCCATCGTCTGGCCACCGTACAGGCCGCCGACCAAATCCTGGTGGTGGACGAGGGTCGCATAGTGGAGCGGGGTCGCCATCAAGAGTTGATTGCCCTCGGCGGTCTCTATGCCGCCCTCACCGACGCACAGGACTTGCGTGTCGGCGCCGGTAGCCTCTGACGCCGTGACCCGTCCTGCGCTGACCCACTCATCGTTCCTGGCCGCCTGCCGGGGTGAGGGGCAGGCGCGTACGCCGGTTTGGTTCATGCGCCAAGCCGGGCGCAGCTTGCCGGAGTACCGAGCCATCCGGGCCGAGCACGCATTCCAGGAAATGATCACCTCACCGGCGCTCACCGCTGAGGTCACACTGCAGCCGGTGCGTCGCCATGGGGTGGATGCGGCGGTGTTCTTCTCCGACATCATCACCCCCGTTCAGTCAATCGTGGCAGGAGTGTCGATGGAAACTGGAAAGGGGCCGGTGATTGCCCAACCGTTTCGCACGGCCGCCGATGTGGACCGATTGCGCCCCCTTGATGCCGAGCACGACATCCCCTATGTCATTGATGCCGTACAGCGTTGTTGCTCCGAACTGGACCCGCAGGGCATACCGCTGGTGGGCTTTGCCGGCGCCCCGTTCACCCTCGCCACCTATCTGGTGGAAGGGGGCAAGTCCAAAGAGTTCGTACACACCAAGACCATGATGCACGGCGACCCCGAGACGTGGCACGCCCTGCTCGATCGACTGGCTGACATCGCCATCGCAACGCTACGCGCGCAGATCACTGCAGGAGCGTCAGCGGTGCAGTTGTTTGATTCATGGGCCGGCATCCTCAGCGAGAACGAATATCGCAACCACGTGCTGCCCGCCTCCACTCGTATCTTCCAGGAGTTGCGCTCCCTGGACGTGCCCATGGTGCATTTCGGGGTGGGTACCGGCGAACTGCTGGGCGCCATGGCCGACGCTGGCCCCGATGTGATGGGAGTGGATTGGCGGGTGTCGTTGACTGCGGCTCGCCAGCGCGTACCGGCGCACATCGGTCTCCAAGGCAACCTCGATCCGGTGATCGCTTTGGCCCCGTGGCCGGTGGTGGAGGCCGCCACCTTGGCCACCTTGGCCGAAGGCCGCGCCACCGGACCGGGCTATGTGTTCAACCTCGGTCACGGAGTGCTTCCTGAAACTGATCCCACCGTGCTCACCCGGATCGTGGAACTGGTACACGGCGCAGGTACTCCCTGAGCGCGGATCACTACGACGTGGTGGTCATCGGCGGGGGCATTGCCGGTCTCGTCGTGGCCTACGACGTACTCCGGCGCCAGCCCCACGCCCGTGTGGTGGTGCTCGAGCCTGGCGCCAGCGCAGGAGGGCGTATCGGTAGGGCCCAGGTGGCTGGGGTGTCCATCGATACGGGGCCCGACGCATTCCTGGCCCGTGTCCCCGGAGCGGTAGAACTGGCCCACGACCTGGGATTGGGGGGCGATCTGGTGGCGCCGGCCACGGGTGCCGCCGCGGTGTGGTCCCGAGGGGTGGTGCGACCGCTGCCTGCCGGTCTCATCCTGGGAGTCCCCAGCCGACTGGGCCCGGTACTGCGCTCGGGCATCATCAGCCGTCGAGGTCTGGCCCGCATGGCCCTCGACGAAGTTCTCCCCCGTCGACGCGTGGCCGGTGACCGTTCGGTGAGCGCCGCCATCGGTTCCCACCTTGGCGCCGAGGTGGTGGAGCGTCTGGTGGATCCATTGCTGGGGGGTATCAGCGCCGCCCATAGCGACCAGTTGAGTGTGGACGCCGCCGCCCCCGTCTTGGCCACGGCGGCCCGCCAGCCCCGGTTGATGCGAGCGTTGCGGCGACACCAGGCCACTACGGGGGCACGCGGACAGATCGGGGTGACGGAGGATCGTCCCGTGTTCCTGGCGCCCCGAGCCGGAGTCAGCGAAATGGTGGATCGACTGGTGGCAGCGTTGCCGAGCGATGTGTTGCAGTGCGGGGTAGGGGCCATGAGCCTGTCCCGCCACCTCGCCGGGGGATGGATTGTTACCGGCACCGACGGAGTGGAGCGACGGGCCATGGCCGTGGTGCTGGCCACGCCCGCGCCCGTGGCGGCCACCCTGGTGCGGGCGCTCAGCCCCGGAGCGGGCAACGGCCTGGAAGGCATTCGCTACGCATCGGTGGCGCTCACCGTATTGGCCTACGACCGGTCGTCCATCACCCTTCCCCCCGGCAGCGGATTGCTGGTGCCCCGGGCCGAAGGTCGGCTGATGACGGCAGCTAGTTGGTGGGATCACAAATGGCCCCATCTGGTGTCGGAGGGCAACGTGTTGGTCCGGGCGTCGGCGGGGCGGATTGACGACAACCGGTTTCTGGTCATGACCGATGGTGAACTGGTGCAGGCCCTGCACCATGAGCTGAGCCAAGTGGCTCCCATCCGAGCAATGCCCGTTGACTGGCATGTGGCTCGATGGCCCAACTCATTTCCGCAATACGACGTTGGCCACAACGACCGGGTGGACCGTATCGAAGCTGCACTCGAACACGATGCGCCGGGTGTGGTGCTCGCAGGGGCGGCCTACCGGGGCTCAGGCATACCAGCCACCATCAGGTCTGCGTTGGCGGCATCGGCCAAGGTCGCGAGATGAATGACGGATCTTCCACTGAAGGGCTGCCTCTCACCCTGGCACCCATGTTGGCCACGGCCGGAGCGCTCCCAGTCGATGCCGGGGGATGGGTATACGAAACCAAGTGGGACGGCATCAGAGCCATCGTGGCGGTGCATCACGGGACCGTTCACATTCGTACGCGCGCTGGTAATGACGTCTCCACGCAGTTCCCCGAACTGCAAGCGCTGGGTGCTGCCCTCGCCGATCACCAAGTGGTGCTCGACGGCGAGATCATCGCCTTCGGCGAAGACGGTATGCCCAGCTTCCATCAGCTCCAACAGCGTCTCGGCCTGGCGCCCGACGCAGCCATCCGTAGGGCCGTTTCGATCCCCGTGCTGTTTGTCTTTTTCGATATTCTGCACCTCGACGGGGTGTCCACTCGCACGCTGCCACTGAGCGATCGACGGGCGCTGCTCACCACCCTGGACATCGCACCCGGTCCGGCGTGGCATCGATCCGAGATGCATACCGACGGTGCCGAATTGCACCGCATCACCCGGGACCGGGGACTGGAAGGGGTGGTGGCCAAACGGTTGGATTCGCCCTATTACCCAGGCCTGCGCTCTCGGGCCTGGATCAAGGTCAAACACCTCAAGATCGACGAGTTCGTGATCGGCGGATGGATCCCGGGTGAAGGGCGCCGGACGTCCAGTATCGGGGCGCTCCTGGTGGGTCAACGCACAGCCGACGATCGGGCCAGTCCGCTGCACTGGGTGGGCAAGGTGGGCACCGGGTTCACCGACTTGGACCTGCGCCGCCTCAATTCCCGGCTCACGCCACTGGTCACCGACACGTCCCCCTTCGATGCGCCCCTGGGTGAACGTATGGCCCAGTACGTACAACCCACGCTCAGCGTCCGGGTGGAATACCAGTCCTTCACCCCCGACGGGCTCATGCGATTCCCCTCCTACAAAGGACTGGTGGAGTAACCGCTACCGTTGGTTCATGGCCCGACCGGTATGGAACGGAACTATCAGCTTCGCTCTGCTCAGTGTGCCCGTGAAACTCTTCACCGCCACACGGCCCAAGGACATCAGCTTCAATCAGCTGGAGAAATCCACCGGGGGTCGAATCAAACAGAAACGCGTGTCGGCCACCACCGGCGAAGAAGTGGCTGCTACCGATATCGTCAAGGGCTACGAGTTGCGTAAGGACGAGTACGTCATCATCGACGCTGAAGAACTCGAAGCGCTTGCTCCGCGTGACGCCGCCAACGACCGGGTGATCCAGATCTTGGACTTCGTGGACGCCACCCAAATCGACCCGGTGCACTACGAAAAGGCGTACTACGTGGCCCCCGACAAGGGCGGTGCCCGGCCCTACGCACTGCTGGTGCAGGCCATGACGGCCGCCAACAAAGTGGCCATTGCCAAGGTGGTGCTGCGCCAAAAGGAATACCTCACTGCGTTGCGGGCCAAGGGCAGTGTGCTGTGCCTGGAGACCATGTACTTCGCCGACGAAGTGGTTGATCCCAACGAGATCGATGAGTTGGCGGCCGCCGGACCTGAGCTCAACGATCGCGAACTCGACATGGCCAAGATGTTGGTGGAGGCATCATCGACGGACTTCGAACCAGCCAAGTACA
>JAYVGK010000246.1:0-2189 GCA_043772215.1 Acidimicrobiales bacterium
GTGCGTAAAGGCCTCAGTCCCGGAGGACCCAGCCTGGTACGTGTACCCAAACCGTGGTCGACCGATCATCCCCGTGAAGCGCTGTTCCGTCACAAACGAATGATTTTGGGACGTTCCTGGCCGCAACCAGCGTGGCTGCACACTAGCGAGGCCCTCATCCAGGTACGCAACGTATGGCGGGCGTGCGCGCCGCTCAACACCTGGCTGGCCCAATTCGTGGGGCCCTCCGAGCTCCCGTCGAGCCGCCGATAACCTGCAGCACGGAGCCTCGCAAGAAGGGGCGTGTAGCGAGGGTCCTGTGTGCACGTAGCATCTAGGTGGATCATGTACTCGCTCGACCTCCGCCGACTGCTTGCGCTCGGCATCGCCGGCGGCGCAGCCGCAGTGTTGGTGTTGGGAGTGGTGTCGGCTGATGCCCACGCCGGTCGCAACCGCACGATGCGCAATGTCACGGTGGGCCATCGCAATGTGGGCCGGATGAACAACCAGCAACTCAACGTGGTGATCGACGAACTCGAAGGCCGATACCGCACCACCCCCATCCGGGTGGCGGCCACCAAGGGTGGATTCACTGCTCCCGGTTCGGCGTTCGGTGTCGCCATCGACCGACCGGAATTGTTGCGTTCCATCAGGGCCCGAGGCCGCAGCGGTGGCCTGGTGTCGCGCTTGGCCGGGTATGTGAGTTCGTTTGCCTTACATCGAAGTGTGGACATCCCTGTCACCGTTGATTCGTTTGCCGTGGCCGCCACCTTGGAGACGGCTGACGCCGCCACCCGGAGATCACCGGTGGACCCCGAGTTGGTGGTCAAGAATTCCAAGTTCCAGATCATCCCCGGCAGTGATGGCGTGGGCATTCCAGTGAGCGCCATTGCCGCCCAGATCCCGGCTTTGGCGCGAGGTGGACCGCAGCCCATCACGGTGTCGGTCAATCGCGTGGTGCTGCCATCGCGCTATAGCAACGCCCAAGCCGAAGCGCTGGTGGAGGAAGCCACCCGTCGCACCAGCAATGCGTTGCGGGTAGTGGTGGGTGACAAGGGTGCCACCATTTCCCCGACCCGACTGCGAACCTGGGTCAAGCCCGACATCATCAACGGCACCGTCACCCTCACCATCGATGAAGACGCTGCACTGGCTGGTATCCGCAAGGTCATCGGCACCGTGGGCACCCCTGCGCGCAATGCCCGTCTCTCGGTTAGTGCCCTGGGCATTGTGACTGCAGTGCCCTCTGCGCAGGGCCAGGTGTGCTGCGACGAGCGGTCCGTGGAGCGGTTGAATGCCGCCCTGTCAGCCACGGAACCAGCAGGACCGGTGACCCTCGATCTCAAGACGGTGGAGCCCCAGCTCAGTACTGAGGCCATCATGGAGTTGGGCGTGAAGGAGAAAGTGGCGTCGTTCACCACCAAGCATCGGCCCGGCGAGGATCGGGTAAAGAACATTCACCACATTGCTGATTTGTTGCGTGGCGTAGTGATATCGCCTGGCGAGACCTTCTCTGTGAACGGCACCATCGGCCCCCGATCGGCGGCCAACGGGTTCGTCACCGCTCACGTGATCGAAGACGGGGTGTTTGCCGAGAACTTCGGTGGTGGCATCTCACAGTTCGCCACCACCATGTTCAATGCGGCGTTCTTTGGTGGTTTGGATCTGGTGGAGTACCAGTCGCACTCGTTGTACATCAGCCGCTATCCGTATGGACGCGAGGCGACGCTGTCGTATCCGAAGCCCGATCTCAAGGTCAAGAACATCACGCCGTACGGCATCTTGATCTGGCCCACGTACACCGATCGCAGCATCACCGTGGATCTGTATTCCACAAAGTTCGTTTCTGGTGAGATGGTGGATCAAGTCAAGGAACCACGCGATCAGTGCACCATCGTGCACACCACCCGGTTGCGTACCTTCGTGGACGGCCGGCCGCCGGTCACCGACATGACCCGAGCCTCGTATCGCCCCAAGGAGGGCGTTGACTGCGAGGGCAACCCCACCGCCGGCGCCACCACTATCCCTCCCCGCATCACTGCTCCGGCCACCCCCGCCATCCCCAGACCGGCAACCACCAAGCCGTCCAATACCGTGGACTCCACCCCGCCGTCCGGCACCACGCCCGATGACACCCGGCCCCCCACCACCAAGCCTCGCAAACGAACTACCACGGTGCCGGATGGCATCACCCCCGCTCGACCACCCGT
>JAYVGK010000247.1:0-17026 GCA_043772215.1 Acidimicrobiales bacterium
GATCGTGACGAAGAACCTGCGCGCGCATTGACCACCGCCCTACATCGGCGTCGTCTTGCGCTGCACAGCGCCGACCCCGTGGTGGCGCAAGTCTGGAGAAACGGTCAACGCCAAACTCGATTGGCCGCATTGCTGAGACGGTCCAAGTCCATCCACTCAAAGACGGAAAAGCGGTAGGTCTACTGCGGGCACGCGCCGGTACGAGCGACGTTGTTGACGCGCACCTTGTAGTCCTGGCGGTGCGCTTGAACGACGCTGTGCTCACGGGCGACGAAGCAGACCTCACTGCACTAGCGGACGCAGTCCCGTCGAACCGCCCGTTGATTCAAGCCTGGCCGTAACCGTGGTGAGTCAGTCGCTGGTTCGGCGGCGGTAGCGCCGCAGCGCAGCCGGCACGGCGATGGCCTGTATACGAGACTCAACGTGGCCCATCAGGTGACTGACATCGGTCACCGGCATTGCGGCGTACGGGAAACGCTGACCAGCGGGTTCGGAACGCCCGCTTCACCGGGACAGAGAGCTAAACGGTCCACTGACGGCGGCCGGTGCCGGCAATGAGGCGGCCAAAGTGCATCCCCGGAAAATGCGCCCCTGCCAACAGGGTGGGATCATCCTCCATCTCACGGGCCAACGCAGTGCGAGTGGACCGGGCCAGCACAGGGTCGATGTCGAACAATCCCGCCCACTCCTCGTCAAGTAATTGCACCGGGCAGTGCACCACGTCACCCAACAGCATTGCCCGCTGAGCTTTGCTCGACGCCACGATGACGCTGGAGCCGGGAGTGTGGCCCGGCGCCCCGAACTGGTCGATGCCGGGCACCAAGGTGGTGGTTGAGCCCTCCGACCATGCTTCGATATGCGCGCCTATGATAGCGAGGGTGGCTAGTTCTGCACGGCTGGCATGCTGATCACGAATGAAATAGTCGACGTCGGCTTGAGACGCCCGGTAGGTGGCGTTGGCGAACGTGGGCCGACCATGGGACACGGCCCAGCCGATGTGGTCTCGATGCAGATGGGTGAAAACCACATCGGTGATGTCGTCAGTGGAAACTCCCAGAGCCATGAGATTGTTGAGAAACGACCCGCCGGTGATGCCCATGAGCGTGTCCACGCCCAGGCCAAGGTCCACCAATGTGGTGTGCCCCAAACCGCGTATCAAGAATCCCCCCATCACGAACTCCAGTTTTCCGTCGGCACCAAGCAGGTCCTGATGGACGGACCAGTCCTCGTTGCTGGTACCGGCGAACGTGGTGGTGGGTACGAAGCGCCCTACCCCATCCACCACCGGGTCGATACGCAGTTCACCGAGTTGCATTCCGCACCATTTCACGATTGGGCAATGGCCGCCAATACATTGACTGCCGCCGCCCGTCGGGCCGGGATCACTGCCGCCGCCACTCCGGCCACCACCGACAGGATCACCAGTGCAGCGACGCCGGTGAGGGGGATACGCAGTTCGCCGAGCCCCTCACTTCGCAGTGCACGCGTCAGCCCCCATCCGGCGACCACGCCGAGGCCGATACCGAGCACCGTGGCGAACACCGAGATGATGATGGACTCCCAACGAATCACGGCCCGGGCCTGCGCCCGTGACATACCCACGGCGCGCAGCAATCCCAACTCACGGGTGCGCTCGTGCACTGTGAGGGTGAGGGTGATGGCGATGCCCATCACGGCAATGGCGACCGCCAAACCCATCAGCGCCACGATGAGGGTGAACAGTTGATCCACACTCTGGGTGAGCCCCGCCGTGAATTGGGACTGATCCAACACTTTGGCCAGCGGGATGTCGGCCGTGGCCCGGTCCAGCGCCGATTTGGCTTGCGCCGCACTGACGCCGCTTCTGGTTTTGACGTACACCACAAAATCGAACTGGTCGGGCACCAACGTCGCCATGGCATCAATAGACATGGCGAAATCGAAGGCCAACGAGTTGCGAAACGAGGTTACTATCCGGGCCTTGGTAGTGCCCTGGGGAAACGTGAGTATGAGGGTGTCACCCACCCGCCAACCCTTCTCGTCCAATTCCTTTTGCGACACACCGATGCGCCCAGGACCCAGATCGGCAAGGCGACCACGTCGCAGCCCCACATCCAACAAGCGGTCGGCCACCCGGGCGTCGAAGGCGGCGATGGGGCGTGCTCCCACCCGGGCCACCACCACCCGAGCCACTGCTTTGCGCTGAGGCCCGGAAACATTGGCGAACCCATATCGCACTCCCGTGGACGCCGCCACTTCGGGCAGTTTGGCAATGCGGGCGCCCAGTGCCGGTGGGAGTCCGCCGAACCCGAATCCCCCACCACGCACCACATAGTCGCCCCGAATTCCCCCGGACACTGCCGTGGTGAGAGATGCCTTGAAGGATGCCCCCAACACCACCGCAAAGCACGACACGGCCGCCGCTACGCTGAGCGCCATGGCGGTGATGGCGGTTCGACGCGGGTTGCGTCGTGAGTTCTCACGGGCCAACACTGCGGTGATGCCCGATAGTCGGGTGATGGGAGCGCCAAGCCACCACGTGAGATGTTGAGCAAGGGTTGGAGCGGCCAGCACAATGCCGAGAAACAACAGTGCAGTGCCCGCTCCGGCCAGTCCGAGCGAGGGGAGAAGCGCCCCTTGGCGCAGCCCCGATGCTCCTACGGCCATCATCAGTGCACCGACGATTGTTCGGATGCGCGCTGATGGTTGCTCCGCTTCGCTGTCGCGCAACGCCGCCAACGGTGCCACCCGACCGGCGCGCCACGACGGGGCGATGGCGGCCAGCATGGTGGTGACCACTCCAATGATGGCGCCTATGGCCACCGTGGTGATGGTGACCCTCGTGGGTCCGGTGGGCAATTCCAATCCCGTGGCCCGCAGTGCAGCGCGCAGCCCTACTGCAATGGCGATTCCGGCAGCGATACCCACGGCAGAGGCCACCGTACCCACCACCAATGCTTCGCCCAGTACCACGCGCACGATTTGAGCGCGCTGTGCTCCCAGAACCCGAAGTAGCGCCAGCTCTCGAGTTCGTTGTGAAACGGTGATGGCGAACGTGTTGGCAATCAGGAATGCCCCCACCACTAAGGACAGTGCTGCGAACAACAACAAGAAGGCTGTGAAAAAGCGCAACCGGGATCGGGCCCCAGCCTGGCGCTCCCGGGTGACTTGGGCCCCATCCACCGCTTCCACGCCAGCGCGTAATTGAGCGTTGAGGTGCTTAAGGACGGCATCAGTGGAGGCTCCCTTGGCCACGACGATGTCGATACTGTCCACTTGGCCGGGCGTTCCCAGCAGGCGCGATGCATCATCGGCTGAGAACAGCAGAACCGGTGTGCCAGCGGGGGAGTCGGCAGAACCGAATCGCACAAGTCCAGCGATCGTCATCGTCGTCGGAACGCCCTTGGTGAGTACTCGCGCACGGCTGCCCACACGCAGCCTGGCATCACGGGCACTACGCACATCCACTACCAATTGGCCGTTGGCCGGGGCGTGGCCCTGCACCAAACGAAACGGGCTCACCCTCTGATCGGTGGGCCACGACGCAGCAATGGGGTCGGGTCCAGTTTCGCCGCCACCCCCCACCACCTTGTTGTCACCACCTACGAGATATGCCACCCCCTGGGTTCGAGGAATGGCTGCCACCACGCCAGGCGTGGCGCTGATCATTGTAGTAAGCGCGCTGGGTATCCGGCGGCGGAAGGTGACGCCCTGGCGGGCCAGATTCGACTCCGCCCGGACCTGTATGTCGGTCCCGGCCGACAGGTCGGCGAAGAGATCATCGAAGCCCGCCCGAATGGTGCCCGTCAGGGTGAGTGCACCAACCACGAATGCCACACCGAGCACCACCGCAGTGCAGGTGAGGGCGAAACGGACCGGACGGACGCGAATGCTGCGGGCAGAGAGTCGCCAGAGGTGGCCGTTCAAGACCGAAGAGCATGCCAGACCGCACTTGGCAATATGTTGGTGAACATGGAAACCGCCCGCAGTCGAGACGTGGGCGGCGATGTGGTGGTCATCGGCGCCGGGCCGGCTGGGATGATGGCGGCCGAAGTGATGGCCACCGCCGGGGTCAGTGTGACGTTGGTGGACCGTATGCGGGCCCCCGGAAGGAAGTTGTTGCTGGCCGGTCGGGGAGGTCTCAACCTCACGCATGCAGAGCCGGTGGAGGAGTTGCTCACTCGTTATGGGCCCGCCAGCGTTCGTTTGTCAGCCGCCATTGCTGAGTTCGGACCAACGGAACTGCGGGCGTGGAGCCACGGACTGGGTCAGCCCACGTTTGTTGGCAGCAGTGGCCGGGTTTTTCCGCAGGCGATGCGGGCCACACCGCTACTGCGAGCATGGTTGCACCGCCTCGATGACCTGGGGGTAGCGCGGATCATGGGAGCCCGCTTTCACGGTTGGTCATCTGCGGGCGCTCCTCAATTCGATGCCATCACCGTTGGTCATTGCCCCGTGCTGCTGGCTCTCGGGGGAGCGAGTTGGCCCGGAACGGGTTCGGACGGAGGATGGGTGGATTCTATACGCGCGCTTGGTATCCGGGTGAACCCGTTGCGGGCCGCCAATTCCGGGTTTGTGGTGGAGTGGTCGGCCCTTGTGATCGAGCGATTTGCTGGCGAACCGGTGAAGAACGTGGCATTGACGTTTGCAGGGCATACCGTGCGGGGTGAGTTGATGATAAGCGCACGAGGTATTGAGGGAGGAGCCGTATACGCACTGTCATCGGCGTTGCGGGCAGCCATCGACGAATGGGGTCCGGTGCAGGTACTGGTCGACTTGCGGCCCGATGTGAGCGTCGAATGGTTGGCCGAACGTTTGGTTCACACCCGCGCAGGGCAGTCGCGTTCCACCTCCTTGCGCAAAGCGGCTGGGGTATCGCCGGGGGGCGTGGCCCTCATGCGCGAGGCGCACCGCCATCTCCCCACCGACGCTCACACCTTGGCGGCACTCGTGAAGGCGGTGCCGGTGACGTTGACGGCGGTGATGCCCATCGCTCGGGCCATCTCCAGTGCGGGCGGCATTGTGCTCGACGAAGTCGATGACACGTGGATGCTCCGTAAGCTCCCGGGGACATTTGTGGCCGGCGAGATGCTCGACTGGGATGCCACGACGGGCGGTTATCTACTGCAGGCCACTTTTGCCACTGCAGTGGCCGCCGCCAACGGGGTGCTCAAGTGGCTGGACGCACATCCACCCGAGAATCATTGAAGCAAGCGCCGCCGGCCAACGGTTCCACTTCCGCAGGGATGAGTGCATTGACGGTGAACGCGTCGGCGTCACCGTAAGAACGTGACCACGATCCCTTGGACACCGACACCACACCGGGCCGCATGGCTGTGGTGACGTGGGCAATGAGTTCAACCTGGGCCAATTGGTTTTGCACCACCACCCTCTGTCCGTGGTGGATGGCCCGGGCCGTGGCATCAACTGGATGAATCTGAATGGTGGGTGCTTCGTGGTGGCGTTCGCCGAGGATGGAATTGATGAGCTTGTTACTGGCTGGCGACAGCAGTGTCAGCGGAAACGCGGTGGTAGGGGCGCGTACGAATATGGGCGGGGCGAGATGGAAGCGCCCATCGGCGTGGCCGGGAAACGTATGAACCATCTGGATGGTGGTGGCCTCTGGTCGGGGCTCATCCAGCGGTAGTGGCGTGGTGATGGCGGCCATCATGATGTGCGGGTCTGGGTCGAGGCCCTCCACGCCAAGCCGATCTCCTAGTGCAGCCCACATCTCGGCGTTGGTACGACTCTCACCCACCCGGTCGATGACGGCCGGCATTGGCTGAACGACGTAACTGCCGTACGACGAGGCAATGTCGGGCAACTCGAAATGGGTGGTGGCGGGGAGCACCACATCGGCGTAGCGGGCAGTGTCGGTCATCACCTGCTCGTGCACCACCGTGAACAGATCGGGTCGCATCGACCCCTGTCGTACTGCCCGTTGATCCAAATTCATGAGTGCCGGGTTGGCCCCCTGCACGATGAGCACCTCAACACGATCCTGGGCATCGCGGGAGTTGAGCGCGTCCCCCAGATGATTCTGAGACACCGTCCGCCGTGCTGTGGTGATTTGGTAAGTGACAGCAGATCGAGTGATGGCCGATGCATCGACGGCGTTACCCGACGACGTGCTGTGCATGATCCCAGCGCCGCGTACCCCGAAATGACCCATGAGCACCGGCAGCGCCAACACGGTGGTGTTAGCAGAACCGCCGTTGCGGTTGCGTTCCATGCCCCAACCCACTCCCAACATGGCGGGCCGACTGGTGGCCCACTCCTCGGCGGTGGCCGCAATGTCGGTGGCGGCCACACCGGTGACGTCGGCGGCGCGATCCAACGTCCAAGCCTGGGCCGCATCGAGAAACTCGTCTACCCCACTGCTATGTGCAGTGAGGAAATCGAGGTTGGTGAGGTTATTCGCCTGAAGATGGCGGGCCATGGCGGCGGCCAGCACCACGTCGGTGCCCGGGCGCACGGCCAGGTGGCGGTGGGCGCGACTGGCCAAGGCCGTCCTGCGGGGGTCCACCACCACGAGGCACGCACCGTGCTGGCGTACTGCTTGGGTGATGAGCGGAGGCAAGTGCGTGTTGGAGATGGTGGGATTGGCACCCCACACCACGATGTAGCGGCTGTGCACCACATCGAGAGGATCCGCACTCAGCATGGAGCCGAACACCAGTTGTTTGGCGGCGGCAAACGTAGCTGCGCATATGGTGTGCTCCACGTGGGCCAACCCCAATTCGGCGCAGCATCGGCCTGCGGCTTCAAATTTTGGCCGTGACGTCAAAATTGACCTGTGCACTCCAGCGGGGTCCACCGGTCGCCACGGTGTCCCCCACCGTTGTCCGATCCCACCACACCGGCCCGCGTCGCCAGCGTCGGGGCACAGAGCATTTCCACCGTGCGCCAGTGCGCCGCAGTCACGAACGTCGCCAGTCGTTCCATCTGGTGCCCGAGATCCATGGGCTCGGATGGAACGACCCACCGCAATGCCACGGATCTGCTGCGGGTGACCGTGACGCGCCCGTTCTCACGTCCCTTGCAGTACCTCGCTGGAAGGCACGGAGCAGATCGTCGAAGGTGCGCTGACGCCACGTGTGGAAGTGGGAAACGCAGTGGCTGAGAGTGGGACACGCAGTGGCGCAAAAGGTGCTTGAGCGGTCGTCATCACCACTAGGTTTATAGGGTTATGCGTCTTGCCCTCAGAACGCTTGGACTTTTCGTGGCGTTGGCCCTTGGCACGGCGGCGCTAGCCAGGGCCCAGGTCACCACCGATGGGGGCCAACCTACGGTCGCCCAAGGCACCGCCACGACGGTCGACACGCTGGCACCGCCGTCCACCGCAGGGCCCACAATGCCGCCTCCGTCCACGTTGGTTCCCCCGCTGCTCAATGTCACCACCACCTCCCTGGTGCCCTCCTCTGACCCGTCGTTGGCGCCGGTATGTGGACTACCCGCCGGTGGTGCGGGCTGTCGGATCATCGCCTACTACGGCAATCCGCTGTCTAACCGGATGGGGGCTTTGGGCGCCAACCCTCCGCAACAAATGATCCCCGAGCTCATCGCCCGCACCAATAAATGGCGCGCCGCCGACCCGGCCACTCCTACGCGCTGCGCCATGGAACTCATTGCCATCGCCGCCCAGGCCGCACCGGGCAAGAACAAGACCCACCGATTGCGAATGGGGTCCAAGGTCATCAACCAGGTCCTGGGCTGGGCCCGGGGGGCGGGTTGTCTACTCATCCTCGACGTGCAGGTGGGTTGGAGCAGCGTGCCCGTGGAGTTGCCCTATCTCCAGCCGTGGCTGAATGAACCGGATGTGCACTTGGCCCTCGACCCGGAATGGGACATGCCCCCCGGAGTCAAGCCCGGTACCAAAGTGGGCTCTATGACGGCTGCCCATATCCAGTTCGGTATCGATCTGCTCACCAAGACAGTGGCCGATCGCAACATCGGACCGAAGCTGCTGATCGTGCATCGTTTTCGCGACTTCATGGTGTCCAATCCGGAGACCATCGTGCCCAATCCATCGGTGCGATTGTTGGTGAACATGGACGGATTTGGCCCTCCCGAGACGAAGCTGAACTCGTACAAGGTGGCTCAAGTGGGTATGCCCACCAAGCTCACGGGATTCAAGCTGTTCTTCCTCAACGACACGCCCATGTTGCAGCCCGCCGACGTGCTGCCCATCCTTCCCGTACCTGTGTTCATCAACTACCAGTAGGTATCCTCACCCCCATGGAACAACATCTCATGGGACAACTCAGGGGCAAGGTGGCACTCATCACCGGTTCTGCCAGCGGCATCGGCGAAGCCACTGCTCGGCTCTTCGCCGCCGAAGGGGCGCGGGTGGTGATCAATTCGGTGTCATCTGTGGCCGACGGCACGGCGGTGGCGGCGTCGCTTCCCGATGCCATCTACGTACAAGCCGATGTCAGCGATGACGATCAGGCCCGAGCTCTGGTGGCGGCCACTGTGGAGCGCTATGGGCAACTCGACGTGGTGGTGAACAACGCCGGGTTCACCAAGGTCATCCCCCATGCTGACCTCGAGGCAGTCACCGACGAATTGTTCCGGCGCATCCTCGATGTCAACGTGCTGGGAACCTGGCACGTGTCACGAGCGGCGGTACCGGCTCTGAAGGCCACGGGCGCCGGATGCATCGTCAACGTCACATCGTTGGCCGGGGTGAAAGCGGCTGGGTCGTCCATCCCGTATGCGGTGTCCAAGGCAGCGCTCAACCACCTCACCATTTTGATGGCCAACGTGTTGGGACCAGAGATACGCGTGAACGCAGTGGCTCCGGGACTGGTGGATACCCCGTGGACCGAGGACTGGGATGAGGTGCGCAAGGCAGTGACGGCCATGGCCCCATTGAAGCGCTCAGGGCAACCGCAGGATTGTGCACACGCCTGCCTCTTTTTGGCCACGGCGGCCTATTGCACCGGTGACGTACTGCTGGTGGACGGCGGAATGCACGTGCGTTGAGCGGGGCCACGCAGAAGTCCGGCCACCTGTTTGTACTCAACTGACTCCGCTTCGTAGCGGGCCAGTGCACCCTCAATGGTGAGCTCGTCCGCCAATGCGTCCCCGATGGCACGCACATCAAGAATGGCTTGCGACGCACCATTTGATCCCACCTGACACATCGGATGGGCGGCATCACCCAGCAGTGTCATCCACTCATATGTCCACGTATCAAGTGGACCGCGATCCACCATGGGGGCGGTGAAACCGCCGATGCCGCCTCCGACGATGATCACACGCACCCTGTACTGCCTTGCCTGATGGATTCGATGCTGTGGTCCAATCCCTTGGTGACCACGATGGTGGCGTGGGCCATGGTGGGTCTGATGTGTTCATCGAGGTTGGGGCCGTTGATGGTGTCCCAAACGTGGACGGCCACGGCCTGCACTTCCTGAGGGCCCAACGAAGCAAAGCGCACATAGAAACCTTGTTGAGTCCGGCGAGCCTCATCCGTGAACGCTACGAATCGGTCGGTATACCAACTGATGACGGCGTCGTCGGGAGCATCGAGATAGATGCAGGCATCAGCAAGGGCGGCCACGTCGGGCTGTAGCGCGTTGACCCCCTCGATGATGACGATGTGAGGCGCACTGATGGTTCTGCCCTCCACCACGTCGAACACGGCGTGCGAATATTTCGGGACGGCAATGGCTGATTGATTTTGGCGAACGGCCGATACGAAGTGCTGCAGCGCCTTGATGTCGTAGCTCTCGGGAAACCCCTTGCGTTCCAGGAGTCCCCGCTGTTTCAATTCGACGTTGGGCATCAAGAAACCATCGGTGGACACCACCGTGACAACACCCCGCCCGAGCCCCGTCAGTTGGGCCGCCAGGTTCCTCGACAGGGTCGACTTACCTGCTGCCACGGCACCGGCCACGGCAATGATGCGCGCATCGGTGGGTATCAGCGCAACCACCCCAGACAACGAGCCAACCATGGAGTCGGGCATGGAGTCAGACATGGCCCACTGTCTAGCAACACAGGTCGCCGGATGTACCTTGGCCCCATGGACGTGCTGGTCGTAGATCTGGAATCACCCACCGCCCCGCAGGACTTCGTCACGTCTCTGCGCTCGACCGGCTTCGCAGTACTGGTGAATCACCCGGTACCCACTGAACTGGTGGAACACGTCCACCACGAATGGCACGAGTTCTTTCAAGGCGATGCCAAAGCGGCGTACCAGTTCACTGATGGCCAAGACGGCTACTACCCGCCGTCCATTGCCGAGACGGCCAAGGGCTCCACCGTGCGTGACCTCAAGGAGTTCTTCCACATCTACGACTGGGGCCAGTACCCCACGCAAGTGTCGGACTCGGCTCGCCAATTGCGTCACCTCGGAGCGGAGTTGGCCACCAAGTTGTTGGGTTGGGTCGATGAGGGAACGCCGGACGAGGTCCGTGCTCGGTTATCGATGCCGTTGTCGCAGATGCTTCATGGCAGTACGCGCACCATGCTGCGGGTGTTGCACTATCCGCCCCTCACTGGCAACGAGGCCGCCAATGCAGTGCGCGCTGCTGCTCATGAAGACATCAATCTGCTTACGGTGTTGCCCGGCTCACATGAACCCGGCCTACAGGTGCTCGACACCAGCGCTAATTGGCACGACGTGCCAGCCGACCCGGGCACGTTGGTCATCAACGCTGGTGACATGTTGGCGCTGGCCACCAATGGGTACTACCCGTCCACCACGCATCGGGTGGTGAATCCCACCGGTGATGGGCGATTTCGCAGCCGGATGTCCACTCCATTGTTTTTGCATCCCGCCGACCATGTGGTGTTGTCCCCGGATTGGACGGCACTGGCGTTCCTGGAAGAGCGCATCCGAATCCTGCGTGGCGTGGAAGTGAAATAACAACGTTGGCGTTGTACCCGTCCTTAACGCTGCGCTCATGAGTATGGCAATTGCGTGGTGGGATCAACCGCGACGATCGAGGCACGGGGTGCGGCGCTTCAATGCCTACTGCTGTGGGCCAGAGCTTTATTGGCAGGGGCCGGTGGCTACAGCAGCTCGCGGAGCTTCGGTAGATCGAGGGCCATGCCGGTGGCCTTTTCCAGCAGGTAGGTCCGCTGTTCGGCGCCCACTACTGCCTCGATGATGGGTACGTCGAGACCCACACCGTCATCGTCGGGCACAACGATGGCGGCCAATCTGGTGTCCACAGCCACGGCCGCCACCGCTCCTTCGGGCCGACCGTCAGTGATGATGATCATTACCCGCCCCTTGGTCTCGAACGCCCCCAATTCCATAGAGCCAACGTCGAGGTCGAGTACCAGATCCACGAACAACGACACATCGCTGGGCAACTCCCACGAACCGTCGGGCAGGGGCACGCCGCCGGCGGAGGCAAAGGTGGGGGCTCGGGTGTCACAACGCTCCGGGATGTGCTCCCAGTGCGCACTGACGATACGTCGCACCGGGGCTTGGCTCACGGCGATACGGACCTCTGCGCGCAGATGATCGCCGGGATGATACGCCAACAACTCCAGCGGTCCCAGGTCAGATTCCGCCGACAACTCAGCACTGGCCACTCCTACGGAGGTCGGAGGTAGGGCGGCGTCGAATCGATCACGGAGTTCAAACACATACGACCCACTGGCCAGGCGTACCGACTCTGCCGTCATCACCGCCAGGCGACTCATGGATGCCGCCTGGGCCTCAGCCGAGCGAGCTACTTCGGTGAGCGCGGCAGCCACCCCACCGAATGGGTCAGCCGGCGTCAAGCCAGCCGAGTTCGTAGGCGCAGCAGCAAGTTTGGATCGTGCCAGCCACGCCATGGTGGTGGTCCCCACGCCTACGCCCATACCGGCGCCGGCCATCAGACCAAGGATCACGTCAAGGCTCACATCAGCCTCTATCGGCCGCCCCAGGCCCAAAGTTGACCAAACGCCGAATCGGTTTCGCCTGACACCAGGGGTAACTGCCAATATGGGTAGGTGATTACCACCACGCCAACCGTTGCCCCCGCCGAGTGGGAGACCGCCACTGGCTGGCATCTCGAAACTCAGGGCATGTGCCTCGGTGACCGATGTGTGCCGGTCGCCGAGATGGCCGCAGTGGACGGACGGTTCGACCTCGAAGAGTTGGCTCGGCGCACCGGCCGAGTGGTGGTGCACGATGAATTGCATGGCCTGTGGGCGGTGGGGCCGGAGGCCAATGCGCCAGTGCTGTCCTCCACAGAACTGCCGCATCTGTTGTTGGAAGACCGTGCTGGCAACCAGACTGATCTGCGGACATTTCTCGGACGGCGGATGGTGATCCATGCCTGGGCCCCGTGGTGAGGCTGTCGTGAGCACCTGCCCGTGTGGCAGGGCCTCAACGCAGAACTGGAGCAGTACGGCATCACCGTGGTCACCATCGGGATCGACGTGGACCCCACAAAGTGTCATCCGTATATGGACAAGTCTGGAGCCACGCACCCGCAATTGGTGGACACCGCTCATGCAACTGTAGGCGCGCTTGGTTTCATCAACGTGCCCATGTCGATGTGGGTGAACGCCGATGGCAGCATCGTGCAGCCCGCCCATTATTCCCCGGTCGTGCCGGGGTGGGGGGACCGGCCGATTCCTGAAGACCTTCCGCCGCGAATTCTGGGACGATTCGAGGTATTGAAGAAGGCCACGGATCGCCATAAGGAATATCTCACTGCCCTGCGTCGGTGGGCCACTGATGATGTCGCTCTCGATCCCGAGGCCGCTCGCTCCGCTGGTGGGCTACGTAGCGAGGATGAAGCGATGGCTGTGGCCTGCTTCGAACTGGGCAACCATCTTCGGCTCACGCTGGGACCTGAAGCAGCAGTGCCATGGTGGCGTCAAGCCCATCGCCTCGACCCCAACAACTGGGCCGCCAAACGCCAAGCGTGGTCGTTGGTGACTACGGCTGAGGGGGAGCAGCCGGATCTCATGCAGGAAGACACCGGTCCCTACGACGGCAACTGGCTCGATGATGTGTTGGCAGTGGGCGGCATCGCCAATTACTACCCGCCCACTAGCTGGTAGGGGAGGTAGGTGACAGCCGACCAAGGTCCGGCGCGGGTACGCTGACCCGCTGTGACGATTGAACGGGAACCACGCCGCTCTCGGCGCGCCCTTGTTCAAAAGCTACAGGCGCAAGAAAGCGCGCTAAGGCGTGCACCTGAGTCGATGGCGCCGGTTCGGCCCACCTTCCGGGCGTTGTTCCCCGAAGCAGCCGATGATGTGGACCCCGACGATGTGGTGGCCGACGAGCTTCGTGAGATCCCCGATGGTCGGCCGTGGGTGGTTCTCAACCTCATTGCCAGCGTGGACGGGGTCACGTCGGTTGGCGGTGACACTTCTGCGTTGAGCCATGGTGCGGACAAGGCGATGTTTGCGTCGTTGCGGGCCATGAGCGATGCGGTGTTGGTGGGGGCAGGCACGTTGCGGGCCGAGCAGTATCAGCGCATTGGTTTGGACGATCGCAAGCTGATGGCTCGGCGCAAGCGTGGGCAGGCAGACATTCCCCGATTGGCGGTGGTGAGTCGAAAAGCAGAGTTCGACTTGGCGTCATCGGTCATCACCGGCGGCCATCCGCTCATTTACACCACCGAAAGCATCAACGAGATGCGGGCCATGCAGGTTGAAGTGGTAGCCGAACTGGTGCGGTTCCCAGGTGATAAAGTACGCGCGCTGAGCATATTGTCGGACCTCTTCGATCGCGGTTGCGCAGTGTTGCTGTGCGAAGGCGGGCCATCATTGGCCAGTGAATTGTTCAACGTAGACGCCGTGGACGAGGTCCACCTCACCATCTCCCCGTGGTTGGTGGGAGGGGGGCCAGCAGGCTTGTTTCCAGGTTCGTTCAGCCGTCCTCGGCGCTATGAGTTGCGAGGGGTGCTGGAGTCAGAAGGCGTACTGTTCGGGCGCTGGATTCGCAGGCGACGCTGAAGCTTCAGGATTGACAAATCAGGAGTGGCAGATCAGGGTTGGCATTGCCACGGGCGCCACGATCCGGCGGCCCGGTAGTAGCGGTACGCGGCGGCGGCATTGTCGGCTGCGTTGAATGGATTGCCATTGCCGAATTGGGCCCATTCTGATCGCCCTATCTGGAAATGTCCTCGGTACTGACCGTTTCGTGCACCGGCCTGTCCTCTCGATTCGCACCAAGCTACGTTGAGCGCCGCCCGATGCAGCCTGCCTGGCCAGGTGGCCCGGATGGCCTGTTCCATTGATGGAGCCGTACCCAGGCCGGGATACGGGGACCGCACTCTGTGCGTGATGACTCCCAAGCGGTGCTTGGCCTCCGCCGCCGGGATCGGCATGACAACGAATACCGCGCATACGATGGCAAATTTACGAATCAATATGTCTCCTCAGGGGCAGCCCGAGCACGGTGGTGGCACGGGGGCAAATGATCAACCTCGGAGAAGGCACGCTCGATTTCTGGGCGTGAAACGACGATCGCGAAAGCGCGTGTTTCGATCGAAAGAGGACCCTACGACAGGATTTCCCGATTGTAGTTACGGAGTGACATCAATCACGAACTGCCCATTCAGGCCCGCAAGGGCTGAATTGGCAGTTGTGAGAGTCATTACTAGAAACATATCATATGTACCTATAACATAGGTACATATGAAATTGATACGTCAGCTGATAATCAGAGGGATGGAGTTTTGACTCTTCAGAGACCCGGACGTACCGGTGAGCACCAGGACGGTTGAGCCAGCGGTTTGAGTCGATGCGGTCATGGTGAGACGCACCTGATTCGGGGTGGACGTGGGAGTGAGGGTGGCCGACGATCCAGGCAGTAATCCAGTGAGCACAAGGTCGAATGCACCCGAGAACCCACCGGTGGGGGTCACTGCGAAGTCCACGGTCACTACTTGGCCCCGGGCCACATTGAGTGCCGACGTATTAGGAGTCAGCACCCATCCGCTGCCCTGTCCGGGAACGGCGGCGACGGGCGTCACCTGATAGCGAAGCGTGGGGGCGGGGACGTTGACGAACAGCGTGGACTGAGCCCTGACCGATACGGTGCCCTTGGTCGCAATTATCGTAAACGGGTAGGCGCCACCGGGAATGTTGACCGGAACGGTGAGGTCGAGGGTGGTTTTACCAGCGGTGGGATTACTGCGGAAAGTTGCCGTGACTCCACCGGGAAGCCCTTCGGTGATGAGTGAGGCGCCTTGGCCGTCACCATTGGTGACTTTTACTTCGATGGCCACGCTGGTGATTTTTCCGGCCGTGACTGGAAGTGGCGTACCCACCACCACGTTGAGCCCCTCAGAGTCCCGAACTTGGAGCACCGCCACGATAGTGCGGGTAGTGGTGCCAGCGGTGCCTGTGATGAGCAGATTGAAGTTGCCCACCGGGGTACCCGGGGGCGTCTTGATGAGCAGTCGGGTATTGGCGTTCGACGGGTTGGGATCGAAGGCGGCGGCGGCCCCACCAGGTAAACCCTGCAGCGTGAATGCGATGGGACCGGCAAAGTTGGACCGGAAAGCCGAAACGCCATAGGTGATGGCGCCGCCCAGCCGGGTGAGCAGCGTGCTGGGCCCTTCAAAGGCCAAGGCGAATTGGGGTGCCACTACTGGTGCGGTCACCGTAGGGGCGGTGACAGGGGGTGCGGTGATCGGCGGTGCCGTCACCGGGGGAGCGGTGACCGGAGGCGGGGCAGGCGCCACCACATCCACTCGAAACTTGGCGGAACGATCGCGGCCGGGGTTACGGGTGAACAGGGTAAGCGGATAGGTGCCTGTGACGTTCGCTGGGATGAAGATCTTTAGTTGCCGGTTGTATCCGGTGCCCGGGAAGGCCGACAACACGGTTCCCTTAGGGGCGCCGAAGAGCTGAAAATTGACGCCTCGGGGAACGGAGCGTACGAAGCGCACGGTGAGCGCGGCCTCGGTGCCGGGCGACATGGTGATGACGGCGGGGTTCACCACCATACGAGGCAAGTTCGATGACAATGTGGAGCGCGTCCGGGCCTGGCCCGAAACGTTGGGGGCCACCACTGCGGCGGTGGCCACTGCTGCCACCACCAGAACTCGTATGGGATGAAGGATGGATGGCATTGCCGTTCCTTTCGATTATCAGGTGGTGTTGCAGCACTGAGCGTGGCCCGTAGAGATGAGGAAGCTGTGATCGGCGATACATGGACCTGTGGCGGACTCAGGTCGCACCGGACCGGCAACTACCACGCAAGAACGGCCCAATGACCCGTTCTTGTCGTGGTAGTTGCGTCCCATCGAGGGTCTTGATTGCGTCGGGGGGCAGAAAGTGAGCCTGTGTCAGCGATGGTTGATGAGCTTGACGTGAGGGGTTGAGGCTCGCCATCCGACAAGCGTGATCGAGGCGTAGTCGATCTGGACATCGAAGGACCGTCGTAGCGGTATCTCCAGATAGTGAGCCAGGGCCGACCGGATCACCCCGCCGTGGGCTACCACCAGCAGTCGATGATCACCGTCTGATTGCGTCGCGCTTTCCACTGTCTGGCGCAGGCAATGATATACCCGTAGTGCTAACTCCCCATAAGATTCTCCGCCTGGGGGATGAACAAGTACGAAGTCGCGACTCCACGCATCGAGCTCGGCCCGTGGCAATTCATCCCAACGTTGCAACTCCCACGCCCCAAAATCCATCTCCCACAGTCGTTCATCCACACGGTCAACCGTGCCCAGGTGTTGGGCCAAACGCTGACACCGCTGGGCGGGGGACGAAATGATGATGGTGGGACCCTCGGGCCAAATGACCGACAGGCGAACACGGGCAGCTTCTGCCTCGGTTAGAAACGAGGACGCCACATCCACATCGGTCCGTCCATATACGAGTGAAGAGTCGACAGCCACGGACGTATGACGCATGAGGATGAGTTCCATTATTGATTTACCCGTGCCAACGCCATACGGCTGCCACCGTGAGATACACCACGAGTTCTGTGACCTGCTGGATGGCGCCCAGGCAATCGCCGGTGTACCCACCGATGCGTTTATGCATCCATCGGCCCATCATGAACCAGGTGATTGCCACTGCTGGCAACACTGCAAGCATCCACCACGACGCACTGAAG
>JAYVGK010000248.1:0-3238 GCA_043772215.1 Acidimicrobiales bacterium
CGGACCTGCCGTGGCTCAGTGGGTATGAGGCCATGCCGTTGGAGCGTCTCACCATGCTGGTGGTGCCGGTCGACGGGCAACCCACCATGGTCGTTCCCCGGCTCGAAGCGCCCCGTGTTGATCATCACGAAGCACTGTTCGACATGTGTCCGTGGGGCGAGACCGAGGACCCGTTGGCCATTACTGCGTCACTGGTTGGCGCCCAACGGCGGATGGCTATCAGCGACCGATGCTGGTCTACGTTCGTACTGGGCCTGCAGCAGTTGCTGCCCGGTCGGACATGGGTCAACTCTTCCACCGTCACGTCGCCGTTGCGGGCCCGTAAGGATGGTGCCGAAATCGAGGCGCTCACCAAGGCGGCGGCGGCGGCGGACCGGGTGGCGGCTCAGCTACATGCGGGCCAGATTCCACTCATTGGGCGTACCGAAGCAGCGGTGTCGGCCGACATCTCTCAGCGTCTGCTCGACGAGGGCCATGACAAGGTGAACTTTGCCATCGTGGCTTCCATGGAGAACGCGGCCTCTCCGCATCATCACGCTTCCACTCGGGTCATCGGCCGGAACGAAGTGGTGTTGTGTGACTTCGGGGGCACCATGGACGGGTACTGCAGCGACATCACCCGATGCGTACACACCGGACCGGTCCCGGCGGAACGCCAGGAGATCTACGACGTACTGTTCGCATCACAAGCTGCGGGAGTGGCCGCCGGTGTGGTGGGCGTCGGTTGCGAAGAGGTGGACCGAGCCTCGCGCAAGGTCATTGCCGATGCCGGATGGGGCGAGTACTTCATCCATCGCACCGGGCACGGCATTGGTATGGAGGAGCACGAGGACCCATACATGGTGGAGGGCAATCACCTGCCGCTGGCCGCTGGTCATGCCTATTCGGTGGAGCCCGGTATCTACCTTCCCGGGCGATTCGGGTTCCGGCTTGAGGACATCGTGGTGTCCAGCGAAAATGGTCCGTTGCCGCTGAATCACACCGACCACCGACTGGTGGTCGTGGAGGCGTGATCCGCCTGGATGCGGCCACCTTTTTTCTGCAGTGGGCCACGGGCGGATTGTTGTTTCTGTGGGTCACCACTCGAGGGCGTCTGGTGGGTATCGGTTACGGGTGGCTACTGCGCGGTGTGTACGCCACCATTGCCGTTGGGGGAATACTCTGCGCGCTGGTGACTCGGTTGGTGGTGGTGCGTGAATTGGCGGCCGGGGCGTTGGTACTCGGCGCGTTGGGGGCCTGCGTGGTGTCGATCATTCGCAAGGATGCGGGGGTGTCGGGCCAACGCGTGGAGGCAGAACGTAAGAAGTCCCGGGTGGCGGCCATGTCTGGCGCCGCCATCATCATGCGTGACCAATTCGGGCGGGCGGTGGCTGACGAGGAACGAGTGTTACTCGTCGACCGTCGCGAGTTTCCGCCGGCGCTCGACCTCATTGCCCCGGCCTGCGGACTAGTGGGTATCGTCGCCGGGGCATGGGTAGCGGGCGGCAACCATTGGCTGGCCATTGCTCGCATCGTTGTTGGCGCACTCTTCCTGGGTGCGGTGTCCGATGCCATGTTGCTCGGCCACTGGTACTTGGTTCAGCCCGGTCTGCCCCGTATGCCCATCCATGAGCTCAACAATTGGCTGCTGCGCATCTGGCCGCTGGAGGTCGCCCTGCTGTTGGTGCCCACTGGCATGATCTCGGCCATCACCGGGACGGTCGACGACGGATGGAGCGGCATGCTCACGTGGTTCTGGGTGGCCAGTGCCCTCGCCACAGGGGTGTTGGCTTGGGTCACGCGAATTGCGTTGAAGGAACGGTTTTATTCGGCGGTGATGGCGGCTACGGGGTTTTTGTATTTGGCAATTCTCATGGCGTTCGCCACTGATTTGGTGGCGCGAGCCATTCTGTCCTGATGTTTCGTTTTGCTGCTGTTGTCGTCAGCGCGCTGATGGTTTCTACGGTGGATCCTGTGGTGCCCGATGCGCCACCTCCGGTGGCGCCGTGGCCGGAATCGGTGGTCAAAGCCTGTACCCACCCGGTGGCCACTGTGGCAAGGTGGCCCCTGCGTCGGCGGGTGGCCCAACTGGTGATGGTGGGTGTTGAGGCCAACGATCCGTTGGCCCGGCGTACGTGGATCACCGACGATGGGGTTGGTGGGGTACTTCTCAAGGGCATTCCCACATCTGCCGCCAAACTCACGGCGGATCTGGCAGCATTGAAGGCACTGGATCCCTGGGTGCCCCCGTTGGTAGCGGTTGACGAAGAGGGGGGGCGGGTTCAACTGCTGCGCAAGGTGACGGGCTCACTGCCATCGGCGCGGCGCCTCGGCCGCCGTACTGCCGACGAGATTCGTACCGTTGTGGCCGACCATGGCAAAAAGGTACGTGCGCTCGGTATTGATGTGGTGTTCGGCCCGGTGCTTGATGTCACCGATGCCAACACTGGGGTCATCGGGGATCGATCATTTTCGGGGAATCCGGCCGTGGTGGCCACGGCGGGCTTGGCCTATGCCCAAGGGTTGATTGATGCCGGCTTGATCCCAGTGCTGAAACACTTCCCCGGACACGGGTCCGCCAATGGAGACTCTCATACCGGCCGGGTGCAAACTCCCGATGCTGAGCAGGTCATCACCGTTGACGCAGCACCATTTCGTTCTGTTATGGCGGCCGTTCCGACGGCGGTGATGGTGGCCCACGTGGAGGTCCCCGGGCTCACCGGTAGCCGTCCCGCCAGCGTGTCACGCCGGGCCGTCTCGTGGTTACTTCGTATCAAGTTCGGCTTCCGGGGGCTGGTGATCAGTGACTCGCTCACCATGGGCGCCGTAAACCTACGTTGGCCTCCTCCCCGAGCCGCAGTGGAGGCACTGAAAGCCGGGTCTGACATCGCTGCTTTCGTCAGTATTGATGAGGTGAAATCCATCGTCGACGCCTTGGAGGCAGGCGTTCGTGACCACACACTCGATGAGGGGCAGGTGAACCGGTCAGTGGTCCGTGTGATGCGCACCAAGGGGGTCAACCCCTGCACGGTGGCGGCACCGACTGCACTTGGAGCGCGCAATACTGGGACATGATCATCTGGGGATTTCGTTTCGACGAGGACCTGCATCTGCTACCAATGCACGATATGGATGGTCAGTTGCGGGCCGTTGTGGAGTTCCTCAGCGAGACTGGACGGGAAAATGTCCTGCGCGGCGTGGCCACAGTGGCAGTGACCGACAGCGGAATCTCGTCCGCCGAGCAACGCATCCTGGAGCA
>JAYVGK010000249.1:0-2111 GCA_043772215.1 Acidimicrobiales bacterium
CAGTGGCACCACGAACAACGCTGCGCCGACAACGGCCAAGGCCACCACCACCCAGGGCGGGTGGACGCGGGTGCGCCGTAACGTCACTTCAACGCAAGAAACTTGTACTTGGCCAATATCGATTGACCGGCCACCGACAAAATGAAATCCATGAATGCAGTGGCCGCCGCTCGATGCAAATTTCCTGCCACTGCCGCAATGGGGTAGGTGGCAATGATGTTCTGCTCCGCCGGGATGACAACGCCATCGGTGCGAAAATCGTCGATGTCCACATCAGTGACGTAGACGATGCCGGCGTCGAGCTCTCGTAGCGCTGCTTTGTTGACGATTGACTTGACGTTGGTTTCCAACGACTTGGGTTTCACATCGACTCCGGCCCGGGCCAGGATCTGGCGGGCGTAATCGCCGGCCGGTACTCCGGGTGCGCCGAGGCCCACGAACACCTCGGGTCGGGCCAGGTCGGCCAGCCCCTTCACACGGAGTGGGTTGCCCTTGGGAACCACTATCTCCAACGTGTTGCGGGTGAACAAGACAGGGGCGCCGTCCAGCAACTTGGCATTGGAAAGTTTGTCCATATTGGCCGTGTCGGCCGACGCCACTACGTCTGCGGGCGCCCCGTTCTGGATCTGCGCCACCAATGTCGACGACCCGGCAAAGTTGAGCGTGACCTTGACGCCCCGGTTGGCCTTCTCAAAATCGTTGGCCATGTCCGTGAACGCAGCACTCAACGATGCGGCGGCGAACACCGTGAGCGAACCGGTGACAGGAGCAGGCTTAATGGTGGGTGGTGCTGTGGTTGTCACCACGATCGTGGGTCTGGTGGTGGTGGGTCGGGTGGGTCGGGTGGGGCGTTTGAGCGCCGACAGGGCCGGTTGGGCCACGTTCAACAGAACCGTGACCAGCACCACGAATGCCGCAATTCGATGCCGGTAGTACTTCACTGACTAGATAGTAGTCAGTTATTGCATACGTTCAACATTTCGGTGGGAGCGCTGACAATCGGCTGAGAAAACGCACGGCGGCATCGACGTTCTCTTGGCGCCAGACCGCCACCGGATCCAATCGCTCATTTCTGGCGGGTGCACTCTGTTCCATGAGGGCTCCATGCAACGCAGTGAACATCCGCAGTTGGGCCGCCACCAAGGAATCGGTGTCCACCCCATTGATGTCTGATAGCACCAACTTCACCAGCAACTCACCGCGGACGTCGCGCAGGTGCCCCACGGGCTGATGCAACCAGGTTCGGAGTGCCCGCCTTCCCTTTGGGGTGGCGCCCAACACCATCCGATTGGGGCCCGCTGCGCCACGCTCCTCCGCCACTGCCCGAATCATGCCGAGCTCCACCAACATGTCCAGAGCCCGGTATGTCAACGGCCGCGACAGCGACCACACCCGGCCAATGTCTCCGCCCGCCGCCAGCCTCTTGGCCACCGCAAATCCGTGAGCTCGTTGCGCCGCCAAGGCGCCGAGACAGGCCCACTCACCCAGCAGGAGGCCAGGCTGACGGACTCGGGTCATCCGTACAGCGTGCCACCTCCACACGCTGGCGGCGGCCTCGGACCCACAACCCCACCACGCTCACCACCCCGGCCATGCTGAGCACTAGACCCCATCGGTCCGCCCCGTCGTGTTCGAAACGCAATGTGACGACGCGGCTGGTGGGAATCACCACCATCATGTTCGGAGCCAAACGGTACGGACCGCCGGCTCCCGTGGCCCGCCAGTTGGGAAAGTACGACTCCTTCACCACCACCGGCACGCCCACGCGATCCACAGTAAAGGACACCTCCCCCTGCCCCTCGTTGATGGCACTCACCGTCACTGGTGGCAACAGATGCGTTTCAATGGACGGAATGAGGGTCCCATCACCGTATGTACGCGTAGGGTTGGAGGTCTGTACGGTGACCGCCACCCGTTTCCAGGCGGGCGGCCCGGACGCCGCCAGCGGCGTTGGATACAGGTCCTGATGGAGGTACTGGGTGATGGCCAGGTCCAACCATCCGGTGGTCTGTGACTGGCCTACACCGGTCACCACTGCCGGTTCGAAACGCAGCCCCTCCACCAACTGAGAGCGCAATAATCGGTAGATCTGCCACACATTGGGACAGGTA
>JAYVGK010000250.1:0-2954 GCA_043772215.1 Acidimicrobiales bacterium
TGCAGGTGCACGCTTTGCGCAACGAGGCCGACCTCGCAGTGGCCTTTGACAATCCACGTGACCTGGCTCTGGTCTACTGGACCGATGCTGTGGTGGGGCCCGGACCAGTCTCGGACGATTCCCGGTTGGCGGCCCAAGCGGTGTTCTGCGAGGCCGAAATTGTGGAGCTCACCTTGTTGGTGGGGGTCACGTTGTTGCTGAACCGTTACGCCACGTCACTTGTTCTGCCGGTCAACGACGATGTCATTGCCCGCCTGGCTTCCGAAGGGTTCTCGCGCTCATGACATCAACAGTCGAACTCGGCCCGATAGCCGATGCCGTGGAGCGCTCCGTTCTCGGGGAGCGGGTGTGGTTCTATGCCAACTACCACTGCAATCTCGAATGTTCGTACTGCCTCACGGAGTCGGGCCCCAACGTCAAGCGTCGGGCCTTGTCGCCGGAGTACATGGTGGCCGCTGCCCATGAAGCCAAGTCGTTGGGATTCCGCTCTATTGGGGTAACGGGAGGCGAGCCGTTCATGGTGTCGTCAATGCCGGAGACCATTGCTGCCATCAGCGACATCTTGCCGGTGGTGGTGTTGTCCAACGCCACGTTGTTCCACGGCACTCGACTTGATCGCGTGGTGGCGGCTCTGGCCGGCAAGGATGTGCACATACAGATTTCGTTGGATGCACCCGACGCTGAAGAAAATGATTCCAAGCGCGGCGATGAGAACTGGCGGCTGGTGGCTGAGGCCATTCCTCTCCTGGTGGAGCGTGGGTTGAAAGTGCGTATCGCCACCACCACTGAGGGCATCAGCGACGAGGATCTGGCCCGACTGTGTGTGCTGCATCGCCAATGGGGTGTCCCTGATTGCGACCATGTGGTACGCCCCATAGTGTCGAGGGGCAGGGCGGCATTGGATGGCATCGGGGTGGAAGCGGGCCTGCACGACCTGGCGTCGGAGTTGTGTATCACCGCCGACGGTGCGTTCTGGAGTGCCTTTGGCCCCACCATCCGAAACGGCGTGGTGGATACGGATCTGCTCATCACCCGCACCACTGTTCCGTTGTCGGTGCCAGCCATGGCGATGCTGCGAATCGCTGAAGCACGACCACGAGGAAGCGATGCCACGCTCAGCATTCGCTGAGCATGACTTCGAAGGGCCCGGTCGGGTCCGTCCGTATCCCCCGCAGTGCTGCCGTCACTGCATATCAACGTCGAGTGGCTCCATTCGCCCAACCCTTTGCCGCCGCCGCCGCCGCCAATGCCCGAGGCCTCGATCTCTCTTCCGTCATCGATCACGGAGCGGGGACAGGGCTAGTCACCAGGCTGGTGCAGGCCCAGCATTTATTGACTCATGTGTACGCGCTCGATCCCAACGCTCAACTGCTCTGCGGGCTGAGCCACAACCCCCGGACCACACCCCTGGTGGGTACTGCCCTCGACCTTGATCGCTTGACTCCGGGGCTCTTGGTGGACTTGGTGATCAGCAACTTGGTGCTCATGTTCTGCCCCGACCCGGTGGTTGACCTGGTGGCATTGCGACGCCACACTCGCCCCGGAGGGGCATTGGCGATCTCGGTGTTGGGTGCCGCGCCCAGCGTGGAACCTTTTCATCGCTATTGGTCGGCGGTGGGTGCGGTGGTGGGCGATGCGTGGCCTCCAGAGCGCTATCCGCACCATTGCTTTGCCACTGCCGAGTCCTTGCAGCAGGTGGCGGAACAGGCCGGATGGGCTGACGTCACGGTGAATTCGGTGTCGGGTGTGCGCACGCTGGGTGCATCCTTTGCATGGGAGTGGCTCAACGGGGCGTTACCGGTAGGTGTCGGCGACGGATACGTAGCGTTGTCGTCTGATGATCGACAATCGGTTCGGCGGCAGTTCTGTTCCCGGTGGGGCGCCATCCAGACGGTGACGAGTGATGGATGGGTACTCGAAGGACGCAATCCGGGACCTTGCTGAAGCTGAGGACCGAACCGGCATCGCTGGGATGGTTCTGAAATGATGCGCTATGGCACTTGCTTCGGTCCAACAAAAGGTGGAAGTCCTCGATCAACGGATGCGGGGGGTGGCCATCGGCGGGGTACGGATATTGGTCGGCCTCATGTGGCTGGCCAACCTGCATTGGAAGGTCCCCACCAAGTTCGGACAAGACACTGGGGGAGGGCTGTACAAGTACAGCTTCTCTGTTACCCGGCATTCCACGTTTGCTCCGTTCACGTGGATCACCGAGCATGTGGTGCTGCCCCACTTCCAGCTGTTCGGCTGGTTCACCCTCTTGGTGGAAACCAGCGTGGCGGCGTTGTTGCTCATTGGTTATCGCACCAAGATCGTGGCGTTGTTGGGTGCGTCGATGTCAATTCCCATCTTTTTGTCGGTGCTGTATTTCGACCGATCTGATGAATGGTCGTGGTCGTATCTGCTGATGTTCGGTGCCAACGTCATGCTTTATGCCGCTGATGCCGGTAAGTTCGGTGGCCTCGACGGTGTGCTGGCCAAGGCCTCGGACGGAGCGCGGTCACGCGCGTTGGTGTGCCTCGGTGCTGTGGGTGCAGTGGTGGGATTGGTCGGTTTGTGGGTGGCACGGTCGCAGGGCTTTGCCGGCCGAAAGGTGGCGTTGCTCGGCAGCGATGCCGGTTTCAAGGCCGTCAATGGTCAGATCACCCGACGGTGGGAGCTCAAGCTGTTGTTCTTCAATCCGCTATGGGCGCTGCTCACCGTGGCGCTTGGCATCGTGCTCATAGTGGGAGCCAAACAGGTCCAAGTGGCGTGGGTGGGGGTCGCAGGGTTTGCTGGGCTGGCCGTGATGGCGATGGTGTTGAAGACCATGAACTATCAGCGTGATGACGGCACCAGCCAGGTGATCAGCGCCGCTCCCAATGTGGCCTTTTGGGGAGCTCTGGCGGTGGGGGCGGCCGTGCTTACCGTGACCCCCCGCTCGACTCGTAGCAAAATTGCGTCGCCTGTGACGA
>JAYVGK010000251.1:0-7390 GCA_043772215.1 Acidimicrobiales bacterium
GCGTGACGTGCCGCCGATCACTGGCGACCCCTCCACTGCTGCCTCCACTGATTGAGCAGGAGCGAACAGTCGTCCCTGTTGGATCCAGCGACCGATGACGGCAGTGAGTGTGGCCACACCCAGGAGTTGCGTGAAACGCGAATTCATGATGGCGACAGGCTAGGCAACCCCGGCGGGTAGTCCAGTGCCCACTCCAGTGCTCAGGCCGAGAAGTGCTTCATGAGTCCGGCGAACTCATCGCCGGGGCCACGAGGAACGGTGTAGCCCGTCTCGTCACGGATTTGTTCAAAGTGATCACGTACGTCCTCCAGGGAAAGAGCGGGGTTGTAGTAACCCTCCGTGAGGCCGATGAACATCCGGGCGATGCGGCCCCCGGCGGCGGAATAGATCTCACCAGTCACCGGGCAATCCTCATGGACCAGCCAGGCCACGATGGGGGCCACCAGCTTCGGGTCCAGCTTGTCGGCCATTGCGCCCAGGAGTTCTTCGGTCATGCGGGTTTTGGCGACAGGAGCCAACGCATTGACCTTGATGTTGTTCTTGGCGCCCTCCGCCGACAGCACCCGAGTGAATCCCACCAGCCCCATCTTGGCGGCGCCGTAATTGGCTTGACCGAAATTGCCCAGAATGCCCGAGCTCGAAGCAGTGTTCACCACCCGGCCGTACTTGGCTTCGCGCATGTGGATCCAGGCCGGACGGGTGACGTTGTAAGCGCCGGTGAGGTGAACGTCGATGACCGCCTGCCACAGGTCCGGGGTCATGTTGTGAAACGTCTTGTCCCGCAGGATGCCGGCATTGTTGATGAGGATGTCGATACGGCCGTAATTGTCGATGGCCGTTTTCACGATGGCTTCGCCGCCCTCTGCCGTGGCCACGGAGTTGCCGTCGGCCACTGCCACACCACCGAGATCGGTGATCTCCTTGACCACCTTGGCGGCGGGACCCAGGTTGCCGTCGGCGGTGCCATCGATGGAGCCTCCGAGGTCGTTGACCACGATCTGGGCGCCACGTGAGGCCAGTAGCAATGCATGCTCGCGGCCCAGACCACCTCCGGCGCCGGTGATGACAGCAACTCGGTTCTCATACGACAGATCGGCCATGGTGTGCTCCCGGGACAGGTGATGCGGACCTGCGCAAGTTAGTCGGACGTACCGACAGTGGAAAAAATCAACCGTCAAACCGTTCTCGAGTGAGAATGTTCTCAAGCCCACCACCGCAGCCGACGATGAAGCCGTGTGAACATGGCTGGGACGCTCCCTTCGGCGGAAATGCCCGCCCAAGCAGCCACGGAGTCGCGCCCCTCGGCGCCGCCCACGTGGGAAAGCGATCTCCTTGCATCGAAACCGTCGGGTGCGGTCCGATGGCAGAGCTTTGCGCTGGCTGTGGTGATTCCGATGTTTCGCGAGTCCGCCCGGATCGCCACCACCCTGGCCGCATTCGATGGCTCCACGATGAACCGCCGTGATGTGCAATTGGTGCTGGTGGACGACGGATCCGACGACGACACCGTGGGGGCCGTGTACCGGGCGCTGCCGAGCACCACATTGGTGAATCCCATCGTGGTTCAACTGAACCGAAATCATGGCAAGGGTGCTGCCGTGCGGGCCGGAATGCTGGCCGCCAGTGCTGACCTGGTGGCCTTCGTGGATGCCGACCTCTCCATGGATCCCACCATTCTGGATGGTGCCGTGGCGCTGCTCCAGGCCACCAAAGCCGATGTCGTGGTGGGTCATCGGGTGGTGGACGTCGCTCGCCAGCCACGTTTGCGTCGAGTGTGGTCGCTGGTGTTCCGCACCGCAGTGAGGATGGTGGCACCCACCGGCGTGTCCGATACCCAGTGCGCATGCAAAGTGTTCACTCGCGCCGCCGTTGATCAACTCTTTGAGCCCTTGGCCACCACCGGATTTGCCTTCGATGTAGAGGTTTTACTGCGGGCCCGTAAGGCAGGTATGAAGGTGGTGGAGCTTCCCGTGCCGTGGACACACCAACCCGGTTCCACCGTGAACCCCGTGCTGGAGCCACTGCGCATGATGCGCGATGTGCTGCGCTCCAAACTGATCATCCGCCGCCGCTGACCCAAGCCGGCTCGTGGATGGCCGATGATGGGTTGTGGCCATTGACCTGTCGGACAGCGCTCCCCCCAGTGCGCCAGCGTCGGTGCAACGTGATCGGTTCCTCGATTTGCTGCGTGGAATGTCGGTGGTTCGGGTGGTGGCACTGCATCTGTTCACTCGTCCGCCCGTGGTGTACCTGCCATGGATCCAGTGGCTGTACCCGGGCATGCCGGAGATCTTCTTCGTGTCCGGATCGCTCATCGGCCCCGCCCTGGCACGACGCCGGGCATCCACCGTGGTTCGGGCCCGACTCCGTCGCGTGATTCCTCCCTACCTTCCCTATGCAGTGGCGATTATTGCGGTGATGGTGACCACCGACGTGCGCACCTCCAACATCTCAGCCAAGTTCACGGCCCGCCAGGCACTGTGGTTCATGTTTCCTTTCAATCGGCCCGAAGGATCAACCACCCGGGTGATCCTGTGGGGTCATCTGTGGTTCATCACCGCATTCCTGTGGCTGATTGTGTTGTCACCGGTGCTGTGGTGGTTGGCCAAGCGAATTGGGGTGTGGCTGATGCTCTTGCCCCTCGCCGTGTTTGCGTTGTGTGTCTACGGCGAGAAGCGCACCGTCATACCGGTGAGTGAAGAGTTCTGGATCGTGGGTCAGTTCGGTACATTTTTCGTACTCGGGCTGGTGAGGTCAGCTGGTCGGCTACCCACTCTGCGACCCCGGATATGGGCGGTGCTGTCAGCCACCTTTATGGCCATTGGAGTCTTGGTGGCGTTTGTCATCGAACCAGTTGCACACAAACCAATTCGTGAGATGTACTCCAGTAGGAGCGCATATTTGTTTGTGGGTGCGGCGTGGCTATGCGCGGCGCTGGCGGCCCACGGGCCCCTGTCCCGATGGGCCAATCGTCACCGGCTCACGTTCCTCCAGGCGTGTACCCAACGCACGTTCACCATGTATTTGTGGGGACCGGCCGCCGATGCCGTGAGCGTCACGGTGGCCAAGCGATTGTTGCCACACAAATGGGCCGCGATATCGGTGCACATTGCTCTCTCGTTCACGGCATTGACGGTGGCGGTTCTGGCCCTCGGATGGATAGAGGATCTGGCCGCTAACAGGCCTCCTCGGTTGCTGCCGGGCGTGTTCAAATGGCCTCGAATCGGGGCGGGGCGGAGAGGGTGTTCAACCGTGCTGGAATAGGGATGTGATGAATCTCTGCCGTAAACGCATTGCGTCGCGCTCCAGCCGGACCATGATCAGCGCGCTTACGGCTTTGCTTCTGTCGATGGGACTGATTCTGGGTGCTTCCCCTACCGGCGCAGTAGCGCAAACCGATACCACGCCTGCATCGTTGCCATTGTTACTGCCGTCCTCGGTTCCTCAGGGTTACGCCCTCAGCGATGTTGATGACACGCCGTTGGGAGCGGATCGGTCTACGTGGGTGATCCTCGATCAGTCGCCTGACGGTGCGCGAAGGGTGTTGTCCCAGGGGGTGGTGTATGGACAATCGGCTACCGAGGTGGTCAAAGATCTCTACACCGGAGTGAAGCCGTCCAAGGTGGAAAAGCGTTCGGTGGTGCATCATCAGCGGGCCGTGGCCATCAGTGGCCAACCGGGACAATGGACCATCATCTGGGCCGAAGGGTCAATTGTGTTTTCGGTGTCCGAATACGCCAAGAGGGCCACTTTCGCTTCGGTGAAAGCCATTGCCGACTCAGTTCGTTCCAGTCGACTTCCGGATGGCTCATTCTCGTTGGCCAAAGCGCCGGCGGGCACGGCACGTATCTTTGCGGGGAGCCAACGAAGCTTGTACTCCGGCGACCAATACCAGTTCACCTATGCGTCCCTCGACGCTGAGCTCACCCTGTCCGTCATCGATGCCGACCCGGCATTGATTGCAGTGGTGGTGGCGGGCGCCATTGCATCGCCGATCACGGTCCGCTCCAAGCCCGGCGTGCTGTACGACGACGGCGACCAATTAAATCTGGTGTGGATGGAAGCTCCCCACACATTGCTGGCGATATCGAGCGCCGATGTCGACGAGGCCGCCCTGCGCCAAGTGGCGGAGAGCCTGGCCCCGGTGGACGCGGCTGTCTTCAAAACCGCAAAAGCGCAGGCCAAAGCGGCGGCTGATCTGCGTTCGGGTGGCGGTTCGGGAGCCGGGGGATCGGATGGATCGGGTAAGGGGATCATCTCGGGCGGTTCCCCGGTGGGCGCAGGGCAACTCGACGCCATTGCGTGGGCCGCATTCGCAGCTCCCAGTACAGCCAATGAGCGCTGTGTTCAATTCGCCGCAGCCGACGTGCGCAGCTCCGTGTGTGTGGCGTTGCCGCTGACCGACAAGACGCTGGTGTGGACGTCGGCGGTAGTAGGGGACCGCCGCACCGTGTTCGGCCTCACCTCGTCCAAGGTCACCATGGTGGTGGTGCGGGACAAGGCTGGGACGGAGTTGGCCAGAGCCGCCACCGTTCCCTATACCGGCAATCCCACCCTGCGGCTCTTTGCCCTACAGGTGGGCGCAGCGGGCACATTGGTACCGGTGGTCGACGGGGCGGCTGTGGTGGTTGGTCTCGATGCGGCGGGCGCCGAAGTGGTGCCCGCCGTGGCCGTCAAGCCCTGAGCGTCACTCCGTCACTCCGTTACGCATTACGGCCAGAACCTTGGGTCTCGGCCCAAGGCTTGCCCTTGTCCACGTCGATGTCGTGCGGTAACCCCAGGGCCCGCTCCGCCACGATGTTGCGCTGTACCGCCCACGTACCTCCGCCCAGCGTGAGGGCCGGGGCGAAGAGATATCCGTAGTGCCATACGGGGTCAACGTCGGGGTACAGGCCCCTGTTGAACTTCACCTCGGTAGGAGCTCCCGTGGCCTCCAACGGGCCTGCCGGTCCGGAACCGGCCAACATGCCGTGGGCACCGGCCAGGGCCTTCGCCAGTTCCATGACATGTTGGCCGTGCTCGTCGGCCATCAATTTTTGTACCGACGCCTCCGCTCCTGGCTCGCGTCCCTTGAGGCGTGACGTGAGCGTGCGTAGCCGCATCAGTCGCAACACCTCCGCCTCGATATAGAGCGCTGCGGTCTGATTGCGCAGAACCGGATCCTCGAGTCCGCCGCCTGTCTTCACCAACTCGATGAGATCAGCAGCCGATGGTCCCGTGCCCCACAGCGAACCAGCCCCGGACAGCGATACCCTTTCGTTACCGAGCGTGACTTTGGCCAGGCGCCAACCATCGTTTTCATCACCGACGAGCATGTCGGCGGGGAGATGTACATCGTCGAAGAACACTTGATTGAACGAATGTGCAGTGGTCATGTCGATCACCGGTTGCATGGTGATTCCGGGAAGATCCATGGGGCAGATGAAGTACGAGATACCACGGTGTTTGGGGGCGTCTGGATTGGTACGGGCGATGAGGATTCCGTACTTCGACAGGTGACCGCCGGACGTCCAGATCTTGGATCCGTTGATGATGTAGTTGTCGCCGTCGCGCACTGCTCGGGTGCTGAGGCTGGCCAGATCCGACCCAGAGTCTGGTTCGCTGAACAATTGGCACCAGAACTCTGCGCCACTGAGGATTGGTCCCAGATACCTGTCCTTCTGTGCTTGCGTGCCGGCCATCAGCAGTGTGGGTCCCGCCCAGCCGATACCGATGGCGTTCGACGGTCGTCGGACCCGGGCTCGGTGCATCTCGTCGTCGATGATGAGTTGATGGATGGGGTCGGCTTCGAGTCCCCACGGTTTGGGCCAATGGGGCGCCACGTATCCCGCCTCAGCCAACTGGGTGTTGGTGGGATGAGGATGATTACTGAGCCACTGGCGTACGTCGGCGCGGCGGGGGTCGTCCTCAGCGGGAAGATCAAAATCCATACGGGCCAACTTAGTGAGGGGCCCATGCCCCTTCGCCACTCAGCAGCCCCCGCCGCCATCGTCGCGGGGTGAGGGCAATGCCTCTGGCGTAGTCCTCGAACAGCCAGCGGGCGAAGTTGGTACGGGTCCAGTTACTGGTTCCGCTGATACGAACCGCACCCCGACACACCAGGTCCGAATGCAGTAGCCGTTGCAGCGAACTGGACATGCGGTGGTCGGGCCCGAGATGGTCGAGCACTTCACGCTCGTAGGCCACCCGCACCGTAGCGGCGCGGGGACCGTGGTCCATGATGGCCTGGGCGGCGGCCTCTCCCGTTTGCAATGCCTGGCCGATGCCTTCACCGGTGAGCACGTCGCAGGCCAACGCCGCGTCTCCCACGAACAGGGCACGGCCGCTGGCCAACACCGCGTCGGTGACGCGCGCTGGTATTGGCCAAGCCTTGGCCGGCGATTCGGCCACGGCGCTGGGGCCGAGGACGTCTCGGATGCCGGGACGCGTCAACAGCGACTCCCACATGGGCTTCATCTGCTTGGTGGCAAAGCCGGGAGTCCGTTCGATACCGAATCCCAGATTCACTCGGCCGCCCGGGAGCGGGAAACACCAGGCGTATCCGGGCAGTAACTCCGGTTCGAACCAGATCCACAGGCCACGCGATGCCTGGGTGTTGACGCTGGTGAAGTACTGGCGGTAGCCGTGCCATTCACCCAGATAGGGCTGGGTGGGACCACCGGTGACGGGCCCGGCCAGCAGTTTGCGAAGCGGTGACCACATACCGTCGGCCCCGATGGCAAAGGGCGCTGTGATCACTCCCTCACCGCCGGGGCCGTCCACTGTGATTCGGACCCCATCGTGATCCTGGGTGGCACCCGTCATGGCGTGCCCGTCGAGCACCAGGGCCCCGGCGTGGCGGGCCAACTCCACCAGTGCGTTGTCCAAGTCCAAGCGCGTGGCCACTGCGGCGAACAGTCCCTGATCGCGGGGGAGGGGAAAGCGCACTACCCGCCGTGACGATGACGAGATCCAGATGTCCTCTACTGGCTGCCAACTGGGGATGGTGGCGGGGTCGAGGCCCAAGGACTGGAGCCGTCGCAGGGCTCCCGTGGTGAGTCCGTCTCCACAGCACTTGTCTCGGGGAAAGGTGGCCTTGTCCACCACCACAACGCACTTTCCGGCCTTGGCCAAGGTGATGGCGGCGGCCGTACCGGCCGGGCCCGCTCCCACGATGACCACGTCTGCTGCTTGCTCACTCACGTCACCAGAAGGTACCGGTGTGGCGCCCCCTGCGGGTACCTGGCTGGCCGGAGGGGCCGGTGCGTCTGTGGGTTCTCGTTCACTCCGTCTCTCCGGGAGGGACGGAGTGAACGACTTGAACCCCTATGCGTGCCCACAAATATGATCAGCGATGGACCAACAACACGGCGGCGGCATCTTCGGTTTGGATTTGCCAGCTCGGATCCTT
>JAYVGK010000252.1:0-1653 GCA_043772215.1 Acidimicrobiales bacterium
TGTTCCACCGACGTGGCCATCGCCTGTTGGCCGTGGGGTGCCTACCTCGGTGACGATGCGGCCGGCGTCCGGATGAAGATCAGTAGCTGGACCCGCCACGATCACAACACCATGCCGCCGGCGGCCAAGACAGTGGGCAATTACGTCAACTCGTCGCTGGCCAAGGTGGAGGCACTCAAAGCGGGTTACGACGAAGCCATCATGTTGAATCCGGCGGGCCTCGTGGCCGAGTGTACGGGGGAGAACATCTTCGTGGTCCGCAACGGCGTCATTCTCACGCCCCCATTGTCGTCGGGGGCCTTGGAAGGCATCACGCAACACACCGTGATGACCTTGGCCCGTGACCTTGGCTACGAGGTGCGTATTGCTGACATGCCTCGCTCGGACCTCTATATCGCTGATGAGATCTTCGTCTGCGGCACCGCCGCCGAGGTGCACGCAGTGGCGTCGGTGGATGACCGTGAGGTACCCAATCCGGGTCCCATCACCACGGCCATCAAGTCGCTGTACGCCGAGGTGGTGCGAGGCAAAGTGGATCGGTACAAGACGTGGGTGGAGCACTGCGCCTGAGCGTTGCTCAAGTTCTTGGGGTCAAGTCGGTTGGGGGTCAAGTCGAAGCTCCCAAGTGCCGAAGTTGCAGGCAATCCTTCGGGAAGGGACCCCCATGTTCAAGCGACAGCAGCCCACATCGAGCGCAGTCGTCGAGGCCACCTATGAATTGGATGAATTCGCCACCACAGTGGTGAAGGTGGCGCTTGCCGAACTTGAGGTCACCGGCGTGTTGATTCCCTTTGTATTGCTCGAGCGCCAAGATCGTGTGTCCACTCACCCCATGGCGGGCGGACCGGTGGATGGCTCTGAACTCATCGCCCTGCTCGACGTGGCCCGCCTGGGTATGCGCTCCATCGGCCGTGATGTGATGCGCTACGCCATTGCCTGGCCCGGCAAAGTCGTGGACAACGGAGAAGTAGACGCCGTGTTCGTGGAAATGGCCGCCCAGAATCACCCCGTTGGGGCGGTGGTCACCGTTTGCTACTGGACGGACCCTGTGGACAAGGAGTTGACCACGGACCTGCGATTGCGGCGGGTGGGGCCCGCTCCGGTACGACCGAGCTGGAACTGAGCTGCACGGTCCGTACACTCCAGAGTCCGTACACTCTGCTGCGTCATGAGCGGCAATCACCCCATCGAAGTAGCCCAGATCCTCGATCAGCTTCCTGCGAAGTCGGTCGACATCTACGACACCACCCTGCGCGATGGTTCGCAGCAAGAGGGCCTGTCGCTCACGGTGGAGGACAAGCTGCGGGTGGCCCGCCAACTCGACCATCTCGGGGTGAAGTTCATCGAGGGGGGCTGGCCAGGTGCCAATCCCAAAGACAGTGAGTTCTTCCGGCGGTGCGCCGCCGGTGAACTGAAACTCGAAACGGCCACGCTGGTGGCCTTTGGTATGACCCGACGTCCCAACGGCCGCACCGAGGACGACAAGGTGCTGCGCGAACTACTCGATGCTCAGACCCCGGCGATATGCATGGTGGCCAAAGCGTGGGATTATCACGTCACCAACGCCCTGCAAACCACACTGGATGAAGCGGTGGCCATGGTGCGTGATTCGGTGCGCTTCCTACGCAAGGAAGGCCGTCGCGTGTTTCTCGA
>JAYVGK010000253.1:0-2138 GCA_043772215.1 Acidimicrobiales bacterium
CTCACCTGCGGCGGCACACTGCATCTGTTCATCGAAGAGCTCAATTGGTAAGCGCGCCTCTGTACGAGGTCCTGCGCGATGCCATCCGGGCTGAGGAACCCGTGGCGTTGGCCACCCTCATCGAGGGTCCTGCCGACACTCCCAATCTGGTGCCCGGAGCCAAGCTGCTGATTCGGCCAGGGTTGCCCGTGATGGGGTCGTTGGGTGACGCCGAACTTGATCGTGTGGTGGCCAGAGACAGTGAAGGGGAATTGGCCAGCGGCCTCACCAGTACCCGCCATTACGGCCCTCACGGAGAAGCCCGTGAGGAAGCGGTACGGATCTTCGTGGAATCATTTGCCCCGCCGCCGCGCATGATCATCTTCGGGGCCGTGGATTTCACGGCGGCGTTGGTGCGGGCGGCCAAGTTGCTGGGCTACCGAGTCACCGTTTGTGATGCCCGCCCCGTGTTCGCCACCACGCAACGCTTTCCACTGGCAGATGACGTGGTCAACGATTGGCCCGACCGACACCTCAGCGTGGTGGGTCCTTCCCTGGGTCCGTCCGATGTCATATGCGTGCTTACACACGACCCCAAATTCGATGTACCCGCCATCGTGTCGGCGGTCGCCACCAAGGCGGGCTACATCGGGGCCATGGGCAGCCGTAAGACCACCGACAAACGCAATGTGCGCTTACGAGAAGCCGGACTCACCGACCAACAAATCGAGCGGGTGATGGGCCCCATCGGCATCGACATCGGAGCCCGCACCCCCGAAGAAACCGCGATTTCCATTGTGGCAGAGATCATCGCGTTACGTACTGGGCGACCGGTGGCGTCGCTGCGCGACACTGACGGCGCGCTGCACCGCCGCTGATGGGTGGCGGCGCTGTGGCAGCCGTGCTGCTGGCCGCCGGAGGAGGCAGTCGGTGGCGAGCCTCGGGTGGGTCCGAGCACAAACTGTTGGCTCGCGTCAACCACATCGCAGTGGTGCGCCTCGCCTTAGACCATGCACTGGCGGCCCGACTCACCGAGACCGTGGTGGTCACCGGCGCCGCGGATTTGGCGGCTGTGCTCCCCGACGGGATCACGGTGTTGCACAACGAACACTGGGAGCAGGGGCAGTCCACGTCACTGGCGCTAGCCCTGCGTTACGCCGCAACGCAGGGCTTCGACGCAGTGGTGGTGGGGCTGGGTGACCAACCTTTTGTGGAACCAGACGCCTGGAATCGCGTGGCCACCACCAACCCGGAGTCTCCCATAGCCGTGGCCACCTATGACGGCTGGCGGGGGCAACCGGTGCGGCTGGGGGCCGCCATATGGCCGCTCATCGCCACCACCGGGGACGAAGGAGCACGGGCACTACTGCGCGGGCAACCAGAGTTGGTGGTGGAAGTACCCTGTTCCGGCAATCCCGCGGATATCGACACTATGGAGGACCTGCAGCGATGGAGCTGACCAACGAGTTTCACGTGAATGTGCCGGTGGAAAGGGCATGGGCCGTCCTCACCGATGTCGAGCTCATCGCCCCCTGCCTGCCCGGTGCGGCCCTCGAAGAGATCGAGGGCGAGCAATACCGCGGCGGGGTCAAAATCAAAGTGGGCCCCATCACGGCGCAGTACAAGGGCAAGGCCACCTTCCTGGAAAAGGATGAGGTCAACCACAAAGCAGTGTTGCGCGCTGAGGGTCGCGACACCAAGGGCCAAGGCAACGCCAACGCCACCATCACCGCCACGCTGGTTTCGGTGGGTGGGGGCACGGACGTCAAGGTGGTCACTGACCTCACCATCACCGGCCGGGTGGCCCAGTTCGGCCGCGGCGTGTTGGCTGACGTCAGCGCCAAACTGCTGAATCAGTTCGTGGACTGCTTGGAACACAACGTGCTCACGCTGCCCGAGACGGTGGCGGCCGAGATCGCTGGTGCATCTGCAGCGGCGGCGGAGGATCCCGTGGGCGTCGCTGCTGCCGTTGGTGCAGCAACTGGTGCCGTGGCGGACATCACGGGGGGCGCCGATCCGTCGTCTACGGAGCCAGCCGCCCCCGCCCGTCCTGCCGTGCGCAAGATCGAATACCAGGCCTCCAAACCCGTCGATCTGCTCGACGCCGCCGGAACATCGGTGTTGAAGCGCGCCGTTCCCGCTGCCCTCGCAGTACTCAT
>JAYVGK010000254.1:0-10701 GCA_043772215.1 Acidimicrobiales bacterium
GTGTGCGCAACCCACACGTGGTCAGGCGCGACGACTGGCGCTCGTGGTGGCCGGGGTGGTGGTGGGATTTCCGGCGTTCTCCGGTCTCGCTCTGCAGCACGCTCCGGCCGGTCGGTCGGCGGTGATCACCGGATTGCTACCGGCCGCCACGGCGGGGCTGTCGGTACTGCGAACCGGGGAACGCCCTTCGTGGA
The DNA here is from genome assembly GCA_043772215.1 of Acidimicrobiales bacterium. Taxonomy (GTDB): domain Bacteria; phylum Actinomycetota; class Acidimicrobiia; order Acidimicrobiales; family JANYDT01; genus JANYHQ01. Next base: position 195 of record JAYVGK010000254.1, read on the forward strand.
AATTCTGGGCGTGGGCCGGTCTGGGTCTGGCAGCGGTGCTGGTACTCCTCGGTTCCCGCAGCCACGGCCACGTTGCCACCGCCGACCTGTTGCTGTTGGGTGCGGTACTGGCCGCCGCCATGGGCTACACCGAGGGGGCGCTGTTGGCCCGCGAACTTGGCGGCTGGCAAACCATCTGCTGGGCGCTGGTGTTGGCCCTGCCCATCACCGTGCCCGCAGCGTTGCTGTCGCTCGGCGGGGTTCATGGGCCGGTGCCCGTTTCGGCGTGGGTGGGACTGGCCTACCTGTCGGTGGTGAGCATGTTCCTGGGCTTCTTTGCCTGGTATGCGGCACTGTCCATGGCCTTGTCGTTGGGCTCGGTGGCCAAGGTAAGCCAGGTTCAGCTTCTGCAACCGATCATGACGCTTACTTGGGCCTGGGTCCTACTCAGCGAACCACTCGATGCGGTGACGGTGGGGGTGGCTGGAGTAGTGCTGTTGGCCGTACTCGGTAGCCGCCGCAACGCGTAAAAGGCCGACCGGCAGTGCCGATCGGCCTTCATGCAGAAACTGAGCTACTCGGCTGGTTCGCTGCCTTTGCGGGCGCCGTAACGCTTGTTGAAGCGATCGACACGGCCAGCCGTATCGACGATCTTCATCTTGCCTGTGTAGAACGGATGGCTCATATCCGAAAGCTCCACGTCCACTACGGGGTACGTGTTGCCGTCCTCCCACACGATGGTCTTCTCAGACTTCACGGTGGATCGGGTTATGAAGGTGTACTCAGCTGACCGGTCGCGGAATACGACGGGTCGGTACTCGGGGTGGATGCCCTTACGCACGGGATCTCCTTGATCGAAAGCTCGGAAAGTGTAGGACACCGCCGACCACCCCGCCGACCAACTGCCCAAAAGGGTAGAAAGTCCCGTCCAGGGCGGCCGGGCTCTCGGACCCCACCGGACAGGTAGTGCTGCGGGCCGGGTCCACCTTCCTGGCCATGGTGGACTTCGCATACTCCGCCGTGAATCTGATCGTGGAGATCAGCGGTCACCGCACCCACTCCACATGCCACGATTTGGCCGCCAACGCCAAACGCCACCGTGGGCTGGTGGCCAATGGCTGGCGCTGGATCGAGTTCACCAGTGACGAGGTGTTTCGTCAGCCTGACCAAGTGCGAGACGAACTCGGACATCTGCGGTGACTGAATCACGGGCAAAGCCGGGGCATTACGGGGTCGAAAGGATAGGAAGTTCCGCTCAGCGAGTACTTCTACCCCTCGACCCCCGAGTCGCCCCCGAATCGGGCGACCGCCGAATCGGGCGGGTCAGCTGCGCTCGTAGATCCAGGGGGTGTCGGAAGTGATCACGATGCGGTGGCGCCTACCGGGAGCATCGAGGGCGACATCCGGGTCCACCGCCACGTCGGGATGCCACACCACCACCATCGCGGCCTCCGTACGGCGGGCAGTGGTGAAGAACACCTCATGATCAGCCGCCCGGGTGGCCTCCATGGCCTCTGCCACGCTGGCATAGCCAGCCAACGTGATGAGCGTGATGAAGGTGGGAGGGGCCAGGTTCACCTCGCCTCGATCGCGTCGGGCGAGCACCTCGCCCGGGGGTAGCCAGTCGAATGCCACAATTTCCCCATCGTCGACTTTCACCTCGGCCCCATTGGCCGGAGCCAAAAAGAACCACGTGGCAAAGCGACGAGGCTCGGTCACCGGCGGGGTCCAGTGCGAGAAGCGCACCAGCTGCAACGGGTCCACCACAATTCCGGTTTCCTCTTCGGCCTCGCGCACCGCCGCCGCCACCTCGTCGGCATCGTCGGCATCCACTTTGCCCCCCGGAAACACCCAGTACCCGGCAAAGGCCCCCCGGGACGAATTGCGATGCAACATCAACACCTCCAACCCGGATGCCCCGTCACGCAACAGCACCACGGTGGCGGCGGGAATGGTTGGTGCTGGTTCGAACGAATCGCTCACGTATCCATCGTGGCACTGTCGCTGCTCAGCCAACCACCCGGCGTAATACAACCCGGCTCTCGCTTCGGCTGGCTCCCGAAGATTTGCACCACCGGGTGAAGGCATCAAGGCCCTGGGCGCCGTCACAATCCACAAGAACGGCGTAGTCCATGGCACCGGTGACATAAGCGGCAAACGTGACCTCGGCCCGTGCCCCCAATGCCCGTTCGAAGTCTTCGGGCACGATGTCGGCGCGCAACGACAACTCCACCACCGCCCGTAGGCCCCGTCCCAAGGACTCCGGATCCACCATGGCCTGATAGCCGGTGATAACACCATCGCGCTCCAACCGATGGACCCGCTCGGCCACGCTGGTGGATGACAGATGGACCTGCTCACCCAGCTCTCGCCAGCTGATCCGGCCTGAACCGATCAGTGTGTCAAGGATAACCCGGTCGACTGGATCAAATGCCTTCGAATCACCGGCCACTGACCAATCATGTACCGGAAATAGCCAGATTGCGAAGACCGATTCAGCACATCGTATCCACATGGCTTCCACCAATGGTCTGTCCGTCGGCGTACCCACCGAGATCAAGTCCTCGGAGGCACGCGTCTCCATGACTCCCGATGGGGTCAGGGAGTTGTTACGGGCGGGGGCCAGCGTGTTCGTCCAGGCGGGAGCAGGTGAGAACTCGGCCATCAGCGACGATGACTACCGCGCCAGCGGAGCCACCATCGTTCCCACTGCCGCCGACGCCTGGGCCCAGCAGATGGTGGTGAAAGTGAAGGAACCACAGGAGTCCGAGTTCGGCTTTCTCCGTCCGGACCTCACCCTGTTCACTTACCTACACCTCGCCGCCTACCCCAAGGTGGCCGATGCGCTGCTGGTGTCCAAGTGCACCGCCATCGCCTACGAAACGGTGGAGACAGCCAACGCCACCCTGCCCCTACTGGCCCCCATGAGCGAGGTGGCCGGGCGCTTGGCCCCTCAGATGGGAGCGCAGTTCCTGGAGCGCCATCGTGGCGGACGGGGAGTGCTCATGGGTGGCGCACCGGGGGTGCGGCCGGCCCGGGTGGTGGTGCTGGGGGCAGGCAACGTGGGCTGGAACGCCGCCTGGATTGCCGCTGGCATGGAGGCCGAAGTGTGGCTGATGGACAAGAACCTGGACCGCCTGCGTTACGTGGATCAGATCCACCGTGGTCGCATCCTCACCTTGGCGTCAAACCATGGGTCGGTGGAACGGGCGGTGGCCGAGGCTGACCTGGTGATCGGCGCAGTACTGGTGGCCGGGCTGCGGGCCCCCGTGGTGGTGAGCGAAGACATGGTGCGAACGATGAAACCGGGTGCGGTGATCGTGGACGTGGCCGTGGACCAAGGCGGCTGCGTGGAGACCACCCACGAAACCAAACACACCGACCCGGTATACGAACTACACGGTGTCATCCATTACGCAGTGGGCAATATGCCTGGCGCAGTGCCCTTCACATCCACGTACGCACTCACCAACGCCACCCTGCCGTATATCGCCGATGTGGGCCGACTGGGAGCGGCGGCGGCGTCCGAAGACGAGGCCCTCGCCAACGGCTTCAACTGCGTCAACGGCATGGTCACCAACGAGGCCGTGGCCAAATCCCTCGGACGTCCATTTGTGGAGTTGGCCACCGCGCTGGCCTGAGTGGGGCAGTATCGGGGCATGGCTTTTGGCAAGCAGTCCGGTCCCCCCGCTCCCATGAAACAGGTTCAGTACCTCCTGACGTTGTTGCAAAAGGCGGGGCACTCGGACTTCCGTGATGCCCGTGGCGCATTGGGGCTCACCCAGCGCCAAGCCACCGGCAAGTTCACCATTGGTGAGGCGTCAGAACTCATCGAGCAGTTGGAGAATGCCGAGAACGAAGCCGCCGAGGCCGCCGACAAAGGGGAGACGCCGGTGGCGGCCCCGCTGCGGGCGGTGAAAGTGGCCCGTGACGCATCGGCCGCCGATGCCCGTCTGCGCGGTGAGCGCGAACAGGCCATGAAGGGGCTACCGGCCGAGGTGTTGGCTGACGAACTGGTGTCTCGTGGGTGGATGGTAATTGCCCCCACCGAAGGTCCGTGAACGTGAATTGCCGCAATGACACCTGAGGAATTTCGGGTCGCCGGCCATCAGCTCGTCGACTGGATCGCCGAGTTCCGCACCACGCTGGAGCAACGACCGGTGATGACCACCATGGGCCCTGGGTCCATCCGGGCGTTGTTGCCACCGTCACCACCCTCTGAACCAGTAAGCATGCAGATGATGCTGGACGAACTGGACCGAGTGGTGGTTCCGGGTATGACCCACGTTCAGCATCCGGGCTTTCTGGGCTTCTTCCCGTCCAATGCCACTCTTTCATCGGTGCTCGGCGACCTCGCCTCCAGCGGCCTCGGTGGGCTGGGAATCTCCTGGCAATCATGTCCGTCGCTCACCGAGGTGGAGGAGGTGGTGTGCGACTGGATGCGGCAGTTGGTTGGTTTGTCGGATGCCTGGAAGGGCACCATCCACGACACTGCGTCCACCGCCACATTGGTGGCGTTGCTGTGTGCGCGAGAGCGGGCAACGGGGTTCACGGCTCGGGCCGGTGGATTGCAATCCTCCCCCACTCCGTTGGTGATCTACGCCTCGGATCAGGCCCACTCATCCATCCCCAAGGCGGCGTTGTTGGCTGGCTACGGCGCCCACAACCTCCGCATTGTGGCCACCCACGGTCCCTCCTATGCCATGACTGCCGATGCCCTTGATAATGCTATGCGCGCGGACATCACCGCCGGTCGCACTCCAGCCGCCGTGGTCATTGCGGTGGGAGCCACGGCCACCACTGCCATTGACCCCGTTGCTGAGCTCACGGCAGTGGCCCGCACCCATGGGGCGTGGGTACATGTCGATGCGGCGCTGGCCGGGTCAGCCATGTTGCTGCCCGAGTGCCGGTGGATGTGGGAAGGCGTGGAGGGCGCCGATTCACTCACCTGGAACCCACACAAGTGGATGGGAACCGTTCTCGATACGTCGTTGTTCTACGTTCGTGACAGCGATGAGCTGGTTTCGGTGTTGGCCACTGACCCCAGCTACTTGCAGTCTTCGGTGGACGGTCAGGTGACCCAGTATCGAGATTGGGGGGTTCCCTTGGGCCGTCGATTCAGGTCACTGAAGCTGTGGTTTCAACTGGGTCTCGACGGGGTGGAATCCATCCAAACCCGCCTCCGCCGCGACATGACGAATGCGCAGTGGCTGGCTACCACCGTGGCGGCCACGCCGAACTGGCAGGTGCTTACGCCAGTGCCGCTGCAGACCGTATGCGTACGTCATACTCCAGCCCCCTTGGCTCACAATGCCGATGCGCTCGACGCCCATACGCAGACCTGGGCGGAGGCGGTCAATCGAGCAGGGCTCACGTACATCACCACGTCCAAACTCGATGGGCGGTGGATGGTACGACTTTCGGTAGGAGCCGAAGGCACTGAACGTCACCATCTGGAACGGGCGTGGGCGTCAATCCGTGAGCACGCCGAACACGCCTGACGCTAGTTGCATCAATGGGCATCCCGGTAGTGACGGGCCAGGGTGTCAGCCCCAAAATCATTTAGCGGATCGCGCAGTACGGCGTGTATGTGATTCGCATCGTTTTGAGTGTTGTCGTACTCCGCCAACACTCGCAGGCCCTGTACCCGGTAGTAGTGAGGCTGCCCCGGCTCAGTACCGCCAGCCCACGCAAAACTCAAAGCCGCTAGCGGAGCCGACCCAATTCTGGCGTTCCACTCTCCTGCCACGTCGTCGGGAAGGCGCCCCACAAATTGACGCACCAGTTCTCCCATCAGGTCTCGGCTGGCCGCAGACATCAAAGAGCCGCTGAGACCCTTTGCCGTGGCAAAGTACGCCACTGCAGCCCGTGTTTCATCGGTGGTACCGAGCACCGTATCCAGCGCTTCCTGAGTGGCTTGCATCGCCTCTAGTCGAACCCCCGTGAAAGGATCGCGAAACACCGCCCACAGCGGTAGTGCCACGGCTCCGTCCTGTATCCGGGGCAGGTTGGCGGTCACCAAGTCCGATGGGGCCACGTCGCACAGCACGGCCACTCGGAGTTGATCGGCATCAAGGGAGTCCAACAACGCTCGTGCGACGTCTTCCACCGAAGCCAGCGGCCGATGCCACTGTCCACCCATGAGTGGCGACTGGGCCGGATAGGCGCCGAAGAACATTGGCGATGACGATGACACCTGGCCATCGACAATGGTGACGTTGTACGAGACATGGTGACCACCAAAGCGCCATCCCCACACCCGCTCCCCCGGTTCGCCGAACACCATGACGAAATAGCGCAATGGGTCTCGGCCCCGCTGTTGCGACACGCGCCGGGCCCACCCTTCGTCGCGGTCCAACACGTTTTCCAAGGCCATGATGGACGCCGCGGTGGCAAAGCCCGGACCGCTCAGTCCACTGGCCAGCAGCCGCAAGCCCCATTGTTGAGACAGTGAGCTCACGGCACTCAGCACCACACCGCCGTGATCGGTGGGCGTGTAGAACCAGCGCTGTCGCTCGCCATCATCGAAGCCCATCGTGGCCGCAGTGCGCTGCTCGGTCGACAGCGAATCGAGAAATGCCCGGGCGGCTTCGGTCATGCGTTTCACGGTGGTGCTGGTGGCCGTCATTGCCAAGCGACGCTACCGATAGTTTCTCGGTGATGAGCGCATCGACTGAACCGAAGTCCGTTCCTGCTTCCGTTCCGAGCTCCGTCGATGCGTGGGCTGCCCATGGATTCAGCGGGGACCCAACCCTGCTCATACGCGAAACCACATTGGTGAATGCCTGGGTGCAGCGCTGGAGTGAGGCTCCTGATCATCCGGTGTTGAGTGACGGCAACGGGGAGTGGGTCACGGCGGCCCAATTGTCGGAGCGCACACGCACGGTGGCGCGTCGCTTGGCAGGAGCAGGATTGCGGGCCGGCGATCGGATCCTCATGAGTTGCGCGCCGTCCGTGGATTTGGTGGTGGCCCATGTGGCGGCACTGCGACTGGGGCTGGTGGTGGTGCCGGTGAACACCGCCTTCTCGGCGCGTGAGTTGGCCAATGTACTCAATGAATCATTGGCCAAACTGTCCGTGGTCGATGATCCAACGCGGGTTCCTCATGGCCCCGTGGTGGGTCCCACCGTGGACCTAGACACCGTGGACCTAGACACCGTGGATCTGATCGTCAGTACGGCGCTGTGGTTGGACAACGCCGTCAGCGACGACCCTGCCATGTTGGTGTTCACGTCGGGCACCACCGGTCGACCCAAGGGCGTGATGCTCACCCACGCCAACTTGTTGTCGAGCGCCGAGGCGCTACGTATTGCTTGGCGATGGACACCGGCGGATCGTTTGGTGCTATCGCTGCCGTTGTTCCACATGCACGGCCTCGGGGTGGGGGTGCACGTGACGTTGCTGGCTGGTGCGTCAGCAGTGATCGTGCCCCGCTTCTCGGTTGACGACGTTCTCGATGCCGTAGGTCATCAACACGCCACCCTCCTGTTCGGGGTGCCCACCATGTGGGTACGCATTCTGAACTCGCCTCGGGTGGGGGAACTGGCACCGTTGCGGCTGTGCGTATCCGGGTCGGCACCGCTGGCACCCGATGTCTGGCAGGGCCTCGCCGATCGGGGAGGACAGCAAATACTCGAGCGTTACGGCATGACCGAAACGGTGATGAATGTATCTAATCCCTATGACGGGGAACGTCGACCGGGGTCAGTGGGTTTGCCCCTTCCTGGGGTCAGCGTGCGCCTCCACCACGTGTCCGACGATGGTGTGGGGGAGATCGTGCTCACCGGCCCCAATGTGTTCACCGGGTACTGGGAGCGTCCGGAATCCAATGCCGAGGCTTTCACCACGGACGGCTGGTTTCGCACCGGGGATCTCGGGTCCTTCGACCCGGACGGCTATCTCCGGATCGTGGGCCGCTCCAAAGACCTCATCATCACCGGTGGATTCAACGTTTACCCGCGTGACGTGGAAGACGTGCTGCGTGAACATCCCGGGGTGGTCGACGTGGCGGTGACCGGTGAACCGTCTTCGGAATGGGGCGAGACGGTGGTTGCCTATGTGGTGCGCGCCGATGCAACCGTAGGGGCCGAGACACTGATGAGTCATGCGGTGTCCCGCCTCGCTGGCTACCAACGGCCGCGCCGCATCGTGTTTCTCGCCGAGTTGCCCCGCAACGCATTGGGCAAGGTGGTGAAGGGCCTCCTTTCGTGATCGTGCGGCTGATCACTACGATAACGCCACGCTAATCCTCAGCGTCGAAGCGTCGCATCCTGCAACCGCACCACTATGTTCGGCGCAGCGCCGTTACTCGTACGGCTGCGTACGCCACCGAGGGGGCGGCCATGACTGACGGTGATCAGGCCCGAGCAATTGTCATCGAGGGCGTGGAGGCGCGCTGTGGCGCTGCTGAGCGAGTCGACAGGGGCGAGGTTCACAGTATTTCCACACTGCCGCGCCACTATTTTGCCGGGGTGTCCACCCAGGATCTCAGGTCTCGTGATAACGACCAACTCTTCGGTGCATTGCGGTCTCATTGGCGCTTTGCGCTGACTCGAAATTCTGGGCATTCAATAGTCCGAGCGTTCTCCCCCGATGCCGGCCGCAATGGTTGGGATGCCCCCGTGTCGGTGCTGCAAATAGTCACCGACGACGCGCCGTTCCTGGTTGATTCCGTGGCCATGGCCACGCGGCGCGTCGGACTCGGGATTGAGTTGGTGATCCATCCGGTGCTGTGGGTGCGCCGCAATGGTGATGGTGTTATCGAGACCCTCAGCGATTCAGAGGACCCGCTGGCCCGCCCGGAGTCGTTCATGCATTTCGAGTTGGAGCGCACATCCGACGACACCACCTTACGGGTGTTGGAGCGCGAAGTACAGATGACATTGGCCAACGTTCATGCTGGCGTGGACGACTGGCAGTTACTACGCGCACGTACCACTGAGTTGGCGGTCGAGGTCCTCACCCAGCCCCCCGGTATTGCCGATGCAGCGGATCGAGAGGAAGCGGCTGCGTTGCTGCAGTGGATGGCGGACAATCATTTCATCATCCTCGGTGCTGCTGATTTCGTCATAGGGCCCGACGGTTTGGAGCGAGTATCGGGCAGCGGGCTGGGGGTCATGCGAGATGCCATGAACCTGGCCTTTCGTGCCTCCGACGACTGGGCCCCGGCCGCCGTGGTGCTGTTGACCAAGACCGAGATTGCCAGCGTGATACATCGACCCACGCCCTATGACATCGTCGGCATCAAACGCTACGACAGCAGTGGCCACCTATTCGGTGAACGCCGGGTGATGGGGCTGTTCACCAGTGAGGCATACCTCTCCAGCCCCACCACCATTCCTGTGTTGCGCCGCAAGGTGGATGAAGTACTGGCGCGTTCGGGGTTCAATCCGCGCAGTCATGACGGCAAGGAACTCCGGGCGGTGTTGGCGGGGTACCCGCGTGACGAGTTGTTCGCAGCGTCAGTTGATCAACTCCACGACACCGCCATGGGTGTGGTGCAACTACAAGAGCGTCGACGAGTGCGGCTGTTCGTACGCAGAGACGTGCACCGTCGAGTGTGGACAGCGCTGGTGTATCTGCCTCGCGATAGATACAACACGGAAGTACGCCACAAGCTCGAGAATGCACTGATGCGCGCTTTCGACGGCGCCAGTATTGAGTTCACCGTGTCGCTCACCGAGTCATCTCTGGCCCGAATCCATTTTGTGATTCACCTGTCACCGATGGCCGGTTTTCGTGATGTGGCGGTGGAACAGGTGGAGGAGTACCTCACCGATTCCGTTCGCTCTTGGGGCGATGCGCTACGCGACGCGTTGGTTGATCAGTGCGGCGATGAGCACGGTCGGGATCTGTATTTGCGCTATGCGGATGTGTTTCCTCCGGGGTTCACTGCCGTCACTGCAGCCCGTCTGGCTGTACCGGACGTCATCAACGCCGAACGGGTGGTGGCCAGTTCGGAGCTCGAAGTGCACGTACAGATCCCCCTCGATGCTCCTGCTGGTGTGGCTCGGCTCAAAGTGTACGTACCAGGCACTCAGATCGATCTGGCTGATCTGCTCCCACTGCTGGCCAATCTCGGAGTACGGGTGCTCGACGAACGGGCCACTGAACTCAGTCTGGCCCCTCAGTCGGTGTGGATTCACGACCTCGGGGTCACCTGTATGGGCGTGGATTTGGCAGCCGCCGGGGTGGACGAACGACTCCAGGACGCATTCGTAGCAGCTTGGCGGGGCCGATCGCAGAGTGACGGATTCAATCGCCTCGTATTGCATGCTGGCCTCACCTGGCGCGAAGTACATGTGCTGCGCGCTTACGTGTCGTACCTGCGCCAACTGGCGTTCACCTTCAGCCAGGGTTACGTAGAAACCACATTGCTCGAACAGGCTGAGATTTCATCCGATCTCGTCGGACTGTTTCGTACCAAGTTCGACCCGACCAACGTCACCGATCGTGGCGGCACCATGGACACCGTCCGGTCGAGGATCCTGCATCGACTCGACACGGTTGCTTCGCTTGACCAAGACCG
>JAYVGK010000255.1:0-4257 GCA_043772215.1 Acidimicrobiales bacterium
GATCCGGTACAGCCCAGTCAGACGATCACCCAGCACCGCTCGAGGATTCTCGAATCGTGCCTGCCCAGAAACCGATCCAAGAGCTACCGTTCAACCAGGACGCCTCGCCTGCAGCACAGTACGCGGTCGGCGAGTCGCTTCGCACTGAGTGTCCGTGCCCGGTAGTTATACAGCGGGGTTCGAGAACGTCTCCGACTTCTCGGCAACACCGCACGCATCCAACCAGAACCAGAGGTCACGCCGGTCCTGACCCGGCTGTGCCGGACTAACGGCGACCACCGTGATTGCAGCCGGCAACCCGTCGATCAACCATTGGGTCCCGACGACCCGATTCCACGCCGAAGGGGCATCGTGTCCGTTCGGCACCACCACCTGCCCCGACGCAGAACTGGTCTGTGCCGTTGCCCTACCCCACCCACTGGAGAGAGCTGCAAGAGCGGACACCACCAGTACACCGACACGACCTGGCCATCCACACTGCATGGTCACCTCCGTCGGACGTTTGCTACCAGACATTTTGTTCGTCCTCTAGCGACTCTTGGCGAGTTAGCGGGGTACGGCGCGATTAAATAGAAAAATTTGGCCATAAGGAACGGTCCACTGCATCTTCGATCCAGCAACGGTGACCAGTACTGTCCGTCCTTCGGCGAGCAGCCCGAGCCCGTCACTACCGGGGCATACATTTGCCTGAGCCCATATCGGGCCAAACAGGATCGTATGATTTGCGTACCCAACGGCTCGGTATCGGTCTGTGCAATCATCCTGGAGTTGGATGGTCTCATCGTCCTCCGGCGCCCGATGAGGGATTCAGATTCGGCCTGCACCACCACCCATGTGCCTGCTGGTTGCTCACGACCCTGTGCAAACACGATGACGTCGGTGATCCATCGGAAACGGCAAATATCAAGGCAACCGAACGGTACGTCTTCGGTGTCCAACGAGTACTACCGGATCGCATCTCCACGAATTGGTACACCCCGTGACGGCGCAGATACTTGACTCGTGACTTCCGGAGCAAAGGCAATAGGCAGCGACACCATTACGACGCCCGAACGTGCGAACCGCATCAGCTACCGAGCCAGAATTGGAAATGGAGGTGAGGTGAACAACACCCCATCGTCGGAATCCGGAGCGGTGACTGAGGTGCTGCCAGAAGACGAGCCCTTCACTTACCGCTGTACGAACGTCGAATCCACGGAGCGGCCCCCCATTCGAACTTCTGCAGTTTTACGCCCTGTACCTGAAACAGGCGTTGCACAGATCGTGTAGGGGGCGCAACGGATCAGTGACCGTGGCTCAGCGCATTTGATTCCAACGGTAGGCAAACGGTAGTTTCGGCTCGAAATAATCACGATTTGTGGCCAAATCTTCAGCGTTGACGTGCCCACATGCGGTTTTGAGACCGAGACCAGACTTCAGTTACCGTGCACCATGACTCTTGATGCTGTGCAAGAACATTACACGCGGGGCAATTTGCAACAATCGGTGCTGGCGGCCATCACTGCGGCTGGTCACGACCCGGACGCGCTCGACCCCGACGCCCTCGCTCCGGCGGAGGAGTTCCATACCCTCGGCCGAGTCGCCTCCATTGCGTTGGCTGAGGCGGCCAGCATCGCAGCCGCCGATCATGTGCTCGACGTGGGTAGCGGTTTAGGGGGACCGGCGCGTCTGTTGGCCCGCCGATACGGATGCCATGTAACGGGGATCGACCTCACTGCCGAACTGTGCGAGGTAGCCGAAGACTTGACGCGGCGGGTGGGTCTGTCGGATCTGGTCCACGTCCAACAGGGCGACGCATTGGAAATGCCCTTTGCTGACGACACCTTTGACGTGGTGTGGACCCAGCATGTGTCCATGAACATCGCCAACAAGGCGCAACTGTTCGCCGAGATGCAACGCGTAGTAAAGCCGGGCGGTCGGCTGGCGTTCTTCGACATCTTGGCCGGGGCCACCCATCCCATTCACTTCCCGGTTCCGTGGGCCGAGGACCAATCGGTGAGCTTTCTGGCCACGGTGGAGGAAACGAAGACGTTGCTGGCGGAGTCGGGTTTCGCCATACGGGTATGGGACGACGTCACCAGCGATGCCATCACGTTCTTCGATGAACTCAGTGCCAACACCAAGCCGTCTCCGCTGGGTATGCACTTGCTGATACCGAACATGCCGGTGAAGGGCGCCAACCTGCGCCGCAACGCCGAGGAGGGCCGTATCGCCATCATCCGCTGTGTGGCCGACGCCTAGTTGACGCGCCGAGCCCATACTGCGAACAGCGGATCTCCACGGTGCCCTGCGGGGGTCTGTACCTTCACCACCGGCTCATCCCATCCGCCGCTACGCCTGAAATACTCAGCCACGATGCCCATATGAGTGTTGTCGTCGGTACCCAGCCAACCTCGTATGGCCTTGGTGGGAAAACACCGGTTGCTAAATGTACATACGAACAGTCCACCGGGCTGCACCACTCGAGCCGTTTCGGCGAACACTTCAATGGGCCGCACCAGATAGTCAACCGACACGCAACACACGGCGGCGGCGAAGACGGCAGTTTCGAACGGCAAGGGTGGCACCGGGTCGGCATTGAGATCGAGCACCGCCCGGTGATCCGCTTGAGTGTTGGCCAGTAGCTCGTGTTCATTGAGCCCCAACACCGTGAGCGATGTCGGCTTCACCGGGAAGTGGGAGATCCAGGATGACATGAGATCGAGAACCGCTCCTGATTCCGGGCCACACAGCCCCAATTGGTTGTAGAGAGCGCCCACGGCGGTAATTGCACCGTCGTCGATATGGGTAACTAAGCGCGGCGCACGGTAAAACCGGTCATCGGAGGTGGGATCGGAACGATCGAAGAATCCTTCTGGGAATCCGTCATAGGCATCGGGCACCGAGTGAACGTAGCGCCCTCACCTGCGCTACTCGGAGCGTAACCTGGGCCCATGATCCTCACCGCTGAACTGCTGGAACTCGCTGCTAGTGCCGGAGCTGCGCTCGGCGCCCGTAACGAGATGGTTGCAGTGGTGGAGTCGGCGGCCGGCGGACTGGTGTCGGCGGCGCTGCTGAGTGTGGCCGGCGCATCGGGTTTCTACGCCGGGGGAGTGGTGATGTACACCGCCTCAACCCGCCGGTTGTTGGTAGGTGTACTGCCGGTGCCGGAAGGTGTGCGAGGGGCCACCGAAGCGTTCGCCGTGTGGGAGGCCGACGTGGCAATTGCAGCCATGGCCGCCCAATGGGGGGTAGGCGAGACCGGCGCAGCGGGGCCTACCGGTAACCGATACGGTGACCCGTCCGGTCACGCCTGGGCTGCAGTACGGGGACCGAACAAAGTAGTGAGTACACATATCATGACCAGTTCGATTGATCGCGTGGCCAACATGGAAACCTTTGCATTGCGCTCACTACAACTGCTCAACGAGGCCCTCGAGCTCTGACCAGTGGCCTCACCCCGTTGAGTTCATTGACTGCTTCCATCAGGCCGCCGTCGGCATAGAAGTTGACGGCGATCATGTTGGCCAACCGCCCACGTTGGTTTCCCCAACCATCGGGTCGGCGCCGTGGCGATGTCGTGAGCAGCCTGCCTCACGGCCAGGGCAGTGAGGTCGGCGCACTGGGGGCTGGCCATCGCGATGTCGGGTGCCTCCGCCACCCAACTGCAATGCGTTCACCGCCACGTAGACCCGAGTGAGTACTGGGCTCACGGATGTTGCCTCAGTTGGCGGGGTAGGTCCTCGGGGTGTACATCCATGAACGCCCTGCGGCGTCCACGAACTGGCGGGTGGTGGACGAACCGACGATGACCACCGTACTCATGTCCACGTCGGCCGGGTCAAACGCCGCCAGCGTGACGATGCGGACCGTCTCCGCCGCCCGGCCCACGGCGCGGGCCAACGCCACCGGGGTGGTACCCAGGCGGTGCTCAGCAATGACGTCCATACCTCGGCCAAGTTGCCAGGGACGATGCTTGGAGATGGGGTTGTACAACGCAATGACGAAATCCGCCCCGGCCACTGCGGCTAGACGACGCTCCACCACGTCCCACGGCTTCAACACATCCGACAGGGAGATGATGCAGAAGTCGTGCCCCAACGGTGCTCCCAACGCTGCGGCAGCAGCCGATGCCGCAGTGATGCCGGCGATGATGGTGACGGCCACCTCACCCAAGGCAGTACCGGCGCCCCGGTGCAACTCCTCGATCACGGCGGTGGCCATGGCAAAGATGCCGGGGTCCCCGGACGACACCACCACCACATCGCGGCCCTCTGC
>JAYVGK010000256.1:0-12996 GCA_043772215.1 Acidimicrobiales bacterium
CGGTGATGAGTCCACTGGTTACGTTGCTGGCGGCTGACGACCCCAATCGTGTGGTGGTGGTGGAGATACCAGCGCCGCAATCTACGAACACCGCCAAGGATTCAAAGAACGCAAAAGCGACCGACACACTGGTGGAGTTGGTGCGAGCCGCCAAGGCTCTCGATAATCGCGTAAGCACCATCGACGATGTGCGAGTGGTGTCCGGGCGGGTGGCTACGGTACTGGCCCTCGAAGACCTGGCCACTGGCTTGGTTGGTGACTATGGAAGCGGGCCTGGAGTGTTGGGATTGGTTCCGGTGACAGACCGATGACGGTGGTGGCCATCGTTCCGGCCAAGAACAGTGAGAAATGCATCGCCGCCACCGTGAGGGCACTGCGAGGAGTGGTTTGCGTTGACGGCATCGTGGTGGTGGATGATGGTTCCACCGATGACACGGTGACGTGTGTGAAAACGTTGATCTCCTCACCCGGAACACCGTTGATGTTGGTGGAGTTGGGGCGCAATCGTGGCAAGGGTGGCGCTATGTCGGCAGGCATCGAGGCATCCCCGAGGGCAACCATCTATGTGCTCATCGACGCCGACCTGGGGGCAACTGCATCACGAGCTGAGGCTCTGTTGGTTCCTGTGTTGGCGGATGAGGCGGACATGACCATCGGCGTGCCGACGACGGCTGGAAAGCGTGCCGGTTTCGGTACCGTCCAGTCGTTGGCCCGCCGAGGAATACGCCGAGCCTGCGGATTCGAGGCAGCGGCCCCGCTGTCGGGTCAGCGGGCGGTGCGGGCCGAGTTGTTGAGGGCCCTGTCTCTGGCTCCGCGATTTGGACTCGAGACCGGACTCACCATCGACGCCGTACGAGCTGGGGCTCGCGTGGTGGAGATGCCCAGTGATTTTGATCATCGCCACACCGGCCGATCCTGGGCTGGGTTCGCCCACCGTGGCCGTCAGGGACTCGATATCCTAAGTGCGCTTAGGCAACGACGTGTGCCCGCATCATTCAAAGTGGTGGCGGCCACCCTGCTGTTGTTCTTGGTGGCGGCTTTTGTGCGTGCTCCCAGTGTGGAACCCACCAGCGTCGTGCGAGCAGCCCCTGCCCTTCGAGTGGTGGTATTCGCGTTCGCTCGGCTGGGTATCGGTGACATCGGTCGCGGTGACACTCCGGTACTCGACCGACTCATCGACGAGGGTGCGTTGGCCAACACCAGCGTCCGCACCGTCGCCGTGCGACCCGCCACCGTTGAGGCGTATATGTCGATGGGCGCAGGGTCACGGGTACGCGCCCGTAACGATGCGGCGCTGGCCTTCTCGCCCCGCGACCGACTTGTGCCGTCGGCTCCCACCACCGCCGGTGACGCTGCCCTGCAACGTACAGGCACCCGTCCGACTGGAGAAGTGGTGGTGGTGGGAGCAGCACCCACGGTGCTGTTGAACCAGGGCCGCTACCTAACATCGTTGCCGGGTGCATTGGGTGATGCGTTGCATGCGGCTGGCAAGCGAACGGGAGTTGTGGGCAATTCCGACCTCGGTGACGTGACCAAGGATCCCGGGGCCATGGTGGCGCGCCCCGCTGCTGGCGCAGTAATGGACTCCAACGGTGACGTGGATTTCGGCACTGTGGAACCGTTGCTCCTGCAGCGCTCTGCGTCGTCACCGTATTCGGTGAAGGTGAATGAGGACCGCTTTGTATCCGAGTCACTGCGTACCGTGAAGGCCGCTGATGTCACGGTGCTCGATCCTGGTGAGATGGATCGAGTGGCGGCGTTCGAGGCCGAAGTGTCCAAAGCTCGCTATGTGACCTTGCGCCAGCGGGCCACTCGTCGTACGGACGCATTGTTGGGTCGGGTGGTGGCGGCGGTTCCCCCAAGGACGCTGATTCTGGTGGTGGGTATCCGGCCAGCTACGGGTACATGGGAATTGACGCCGACCGTGGCTTGGGGGGCGGGAGCGCGCCATGGCTACCTCCATTCACCGTCCACCCGACGTCTGGCGTTGGTCACGCTCACCGATCTCGCTCCCACCATGCTCGACGCCATCGGGGTGACGGTCCCATCGGGGATGATCGGCCACGCTCTGCGCTATCACCTGGTCCGGGGATCGGTGGACATCAGTCGACTACGCAATCTCAACGATCTCTCGGCTCATCGCGAACGGATTTATCTGCCCCTCACCAAGGGTTACGTGATCTTTCAGACGGTGTTGTATCTGTTGGTGATCCTGCTGTTCACCAGCAATGTTGGAGTAGGCCGGGCCGAGGGCTTGGTGAGGTGGTTGATGCTGGCCATCGCCGCTCTTCCCTTGGCCACATTTATGTACCGCATGATTCCTCATGTTTGGGTGCTTGGCTCGTTCGGTTCGGTCATGGTTCTCATCATCACTGCGGTGCTGGCTACGCTAGCGTGTCGTCTGCGCACCCACCCGTTGGCTGGACTCCAATTGATCTTGGGGGCCACGGTGGCGGTGATCGTGTTCGATGTGGTGAATGGTGCAACGCTGCAACAAGCCAGTGTGCTGGGTTACTCGCCCCATACCGCCGCCCGGTTCACGGGGCTGGGTAATGCGGCGTTTGCGGCACTCACTGCTTGCACGGTGTTATGGGTGGCCATTTATGTCCAACGCAATCGACATCCTCGCTCGGCCATCATCGTGGCGGCAGCAGTGTGTTTGGTGGTGGCCATCGTGGATGGTGCTCCTCAACTGGGCTCCGACGTGGGAGGCATCCTCACGTTGGTGCCCGTGTTTGGTTTACTGCTGTTCGCTCTGTCGGGCCGGCGGGTGAACATTCGAGCGGTGCTCAGCGCAGTGGGAGTCACCCTCGTCGTGCTCGCTGGCGCCACCGGGCTTGATTTGTTGCGACCAGCAGACAAGCGGACCCATCTCGGCCGACTGGCGGCGCAGGTGTTCGGGGGTGGAGCGAGCAGCGACGGGGAATCGACCCTCGCCACCACCATCGGCCGCAAACTCACCACCAACATCCGGGTGTTCAGTGGCTCGTTCTGGACGTGGATCGTGCCCGTCATCGCCGTCGTTCTTCTGTTCTTTCTGGTTTTGCAACGTGGCTGGGACCGGGACCTGCCACCCCGTTCAGCGTTGCGCGCCGGAGTGGTGGCGGCGCTACTGGCTGGTTTGGTGGGTTTCGCCGTCAACGATTCGGGAACGGTGGTGGCAGCGCTGGTGTTTGTATTCGTGGGTCCGTTCGTGACCTTGCTGGCATTGGAACGTGATCGATCACCGGTGATCAGCGGGTCGCTCCAGGTCGCCTCCCAACCTGTGGCGAAGTGAGCGTCATCGTGGGCCTACTCGCCGGGATGGTGGCCGGGTGGGTGGCCCTGGCAGTGATACGTCCGGCCCTTGCGGCCCCCGTGTTCATCAGGCGCAACTACCGCAATCACGAACTTCCCACGGGCGCAGGCGTTGCCGTGGCCGCTGCGGTTCTGGCGGTGGAGGCGGCCAAAGCACTGGGAGGATCGTTGGGCGTTGGAGATACACCGGTGCTGACTTCGGCCCGGACGTTGACCATGATGGCTGTGGTGGGCTTCACGCTGCTCGGGTTGGCCGATGACCTGGGGGCAGTGGGAACCACACGCGGTTTCGCTGGGCACTTACATTCGATCGTCACGGGTTCGTCGTCCACTGGCGGCATCAAGCTGATTGGTGGTGGTCTACTGGCTCTGGTGCTCGCCGGACCATCCGGGCAACTGGGGGGAGCATCGCCCGGCGCGCTGGGGCTGATGCGCCTTCTGGTGGATGGTGCCGTGATTGCGTTGTCCGCCAACCTGGCCAATTTATTTGATCGCGCTCCTGGTCGTGTGATCAAAGTGAGCGCGCTCATGTTTGCCATGTTGAGCATTCCCGTGGCGTTGGTGCGGTCGGCGTCGGGGCTGGGGGCGGTGGCCGTGGTGATGGGGGCCGCCCTCGGTACGTTGCCGAGCGACCTTCACGAGACGTCCATGTTGGGTGATACTGGGTCCAACGCTCTCGGGGCATCGTTGGGGTTGGGGGTGGTGTTGATGTGCGTGCCTTGGGTCCGGGTGGTGGTGCTGGTGGGTCTGTTGGTGATCAATCTGGCCAGCGAACGGGTGTCGTTCAGCACCGTCATCGATGCCGTTGCTCCGTTGCGGGCTTTGGACCGGGTTGGTGCCACTTCGCAACGCAAGGCGTTCTGATCTGAAATGGACACCAAGGGGGTCGTGCAGGGGTTAGGTTCAGACCCCGTGGCAAAGCACATCTTTGTAACGGGTGGAGTGGCGAGTTCGTTGGGCAAGGGCCTCACCGCTTCGTCCCTCGGACGACTGCTCAAACAGCGTGGTCTGCGGGTCACCATGCAAAAGCTGGATCCGTATATCAACGTGGATCCCGGCACCATGAACCCGTTTGAGCACGGCGAGGTGTTCGTGACCTACGACGGTGGGGAAACCGACCTCGATCTGGGCCACTACGAGCGCTTCATCGACGAAAACCTCCCCGCTTCGGGCAATGCCACCACGGGCTCCATCTACCAATCAGTGCTCTCCAAAGAGCGTCGTGGCGACTACCTGGGCAAGACCGTGCAGGTGATCCCTCACATCACCGACGAAATCAAGCGACGCATCCGGTCACTGGCCACGGATGAAGTGGACGTGGTGATCACCGAAGTGGGCGGCACTGTGGGCGATATCGAAATTCTTCCGTTTCTCGAAGCCATTCGGCAGTTCCGCAAAGACATCGGCCGCGAGAACGTCTGCTACATCCATGTGACCCTCGTGCCGTTCTTGGGGCCGTCCGGGGAGCAGAAGACCAAGCCAACGCAACACTCGGTGACCGAGTTGCGCAGTCGAGGAATCCAACCCGACGTCATTGTGTGTCGCAGTGACCGTGCGCTCAGCGAAAGCGTCAAGCAGAAAATCAGTAGTCTCTGCGATGTCCCACCCGAAGCTGTGGTGGCAGCCCTTGATGCCGACACATTGTACGAGATTCCCTTGGTGCTGCACGACGAGGGTCTCGATACCTATGTGTGCGAAACGCTGCACATCGACCTCGACTCCCACCCCATCGACCTCACCCAGTGGCGGGCCATGGTGACTCGTATCAAGAGCGTCAAACGTGATGTGCGTATTGGGCTCATCGGCAAGTACGTGAACCTGGTGGATGCGTATCTGTCCGTGGTGGAGTCGCTACGTCATGCGGGATGGTGGCACGGAGCCAACGTACGTATCGAGTGGATCGCTGCTGAAGAGGTGCCCGAGTTGCTCCTGAACGAGCCCGCACGCTTCGATGCGCTCGACGGTATCGTGATCCCCGGAGGGTTTGGCGAGCGTGGTCTCGAAGGCAAGATCGCCGCTGCCCAGTGGGCTCGCCAACGCGGTGTTCCATGCCTGGGACTGTGCCTGGGGCTGCAGATGATGGTGATCGAGGTGGCCCGCCATCTGGCTGGGTTGGAGGGGGCCAACTCCACCGAAGTTGCTCCCGATACCCCGTACCCCGTGATCGATCTCATGGACTCGCAGAGAGAGGTGGTGGACAAGGGCGGCACCATGCGGTTGGGTTTGTACCCCGCGCGTTTACTGGCTGGCTCGCAGGTGGCGGCGGCATACGGCGAGCCGGTGGTGTACGAGCGTCATCGTCACCGCTATGAGGTAAATCCGCGCTTCCATCGCCGACTGGAGGAGGCGGGACTGTCCATCAGCGGTTTGTCTCCCGATGGGCGATTGGCCGAGTTCATCGAGCTTCCGGGCCATCCTTACTGGGTGGGGACGCAGGCTCATCCGGAGTTTCTCAGTCGGCCCAACCGACCCCATCCATTGTTTCGTGACTTGGTGGCAGCGGCGTTGGTCTACTCCGCTGGTCGCACTCCACGTCTCATCGATCTTGAAGAATTTGATCGTGACGACGTGGTAGCGCCAGCAACAGTGGTCAGTTGATGGGCTTCACCAAGCTCCACGAAACCGCCATCTACACAGGCCCCGTATTCACCCTCGCCGAAGTCACGTTTCAATCGCCAGACGGTGAGGAGTTCCAACGACAGTACGTCCGCCACCGCGGCGCGGTGGCAGTGGTGCCCCTCACCGACGATGGCAAGGTGATCTTGGTGAGTCAGTACCGAGGATCAATCGAGAGTGATCTGCTGGAGATCCCTGCTGGTCTGCTCGATGTGGAAGGCGAATCACTGGAGGTGGCGGCCGCCCGTGAATTGCGTGAGGAAACGGGCATGGAGGCAAAACATCTCGAACTGCTCACCACAGTGGTACCCGCACCCGGAATGACTGATGAGCGGGTGGCGATCTTTGTGGCTCACGGTCTGCGCGAAGTTGGTCAAGACCGCAAAGGACCGGAGGAGAAATACATGACCATGGTGAGCATTGCGATCGTAGAGGCATTGGCCATGACCCGTTCAGGCGCCATCGTTGACGGGAAAACCATCATTGGACTGCACCTCGTCGCAGGTCGGTTTCCGGTCGGTCGTTGAGCGAATAGTGGCTGCTGCACTGTCACCTGGGAGTGAGGAGTACCTCTCGTGGTTGGCCGTGGAGCGGGGACGGTCGGTGAACACGCTGGCTGCATATCGTCGTGACCTGCGCGCTTATGAATTGTGGATGGCTGAGCGACAACTGGCCGTGACGTCGGCAGATGCATCCACGATGGCAGACTGGGTGGGATCGCTTCGGGCCTCCGGAATGGCACCCGCTTCAGCCAAACGGGCCACCGTGGTGGTCACCTCCATGTACCGGTTCATGGTGGACGAAGGACTGTGCGCAGTGGATCCCACGGTGTTCACGGAGACACCGCGCGTGCCATCTTCGATCCCCAAGGCTTTGAGCGAAACGGAAGTGACCCGACTACTCGACTCAGTGGTGGGCGTGGAGGCGGTGGCCTTACGAGACCGTGCCATGCTCGAAGTGCTGTATGCCGGTGGGCTACGCATCAGTGAGTTGGTTGGCTTGTCGCTGGGCGATGTGAGCCTGGACGAAGGTACTGTGCGCGCATATGGAAAAGGGTCCAAGGAACGGGTGGTCCCCATGGGCCGACTGGCATTGGCGGCGGTAAGGCAGTGGCTGGAACCGGGCGGTAGGTCTTCGATGGCCCCACGTCAGTGGAAACGACGCGGTGATGCCGAGGCGGTGTTTCTCAATCAACGTGGTGGTCGCCTCACCCGCCAGGGTGCCTGGCTGGTGGTGAAGGGTCATGCCGATACATGCGGATTGGGGGATCGTATGCACCCACACGTTCTGCGCCATTCGTGCGCCACCCACATGGTGGAGCGCGGCGCTGACTTGCGTACCGTGCAGGAGCTGCTGGGACATGCGTCGCTGACCACCACCCAGATCTATACGAAGGTCTCGCCGGAACGCCTGCGCAGTGTGTACGAGTCCGCCCACCCCCGGGCCAATCGACGCTGATCAGCCAGGCAGCAAGCCAACGTTGAGTTTGGCTCGAGCCAACACCACGGACGCCACCGTGCGCGCCTTCGCTGCGCCCGCCGCCAACACCTGGGCCACATGCCCCGGGTCGTCCGACAACTCGTGGTACCGCTTCTGTAGCGGAGCCAAGAACTCGATGACGGCAGCGGCCGTGTCGGCCTTGAGTGGTCCGTACTGCTGGTAATTGTGGGCCAGGCTGGCCGGATCAGCCACACCGGTGGTGGCCGCCAGAATCGACAACAGGTTGGATACGCCGGGTTTGGTGGCCGGGTCGAATCGAACCTCACCGTCGGTATCGGTAACGGCCCGTTTGATCTTGCGCTCGATGTCTTTGGGATCGTCGAGCACTTTCACCGTGCCCTGCGGTGAGTCTGCCGACTTGGACATCTTGTTGGTGGGTTCTTGGAGGTCCATGATCCGAGCCCCCACCTTGGCGATGCCAGCTTGGGGAATCACAAACGTGGTGCCGTAACGCGAATTGAACCGCTGGGCGACGTCGCGCGTGAGCTCCAAGTGTTGGCGTTGATCGTCTCCCACAGGTACCAGTTCCGCGTCGTAGAGCAGGATGTCAGCGGCCATCAGAGTGGGATAGGTGAGCAGCCCGGCCGAAGTGAAGCTGCCTTCGGTCTTGGCCGATTTGTCTTTGAACTGGGTCATACGCTCGAGCTCACCTAACGACGCAGTGCACTCCAGCAACCAGGCCATTTGGGGATGCTCTGGTACATGGGACTGCACGAAAATGGTGGTGTAATCCGGATCGAGCCCGGCCGCCAGCAGTAGTTGCGCCGTCTCCAACGTCTTGGCCCGCAACACCGCCGGATCACGAGGAATGGTGAGGGCATGGAGATCCACCACACCGTGATAGCTCTCCGGTGTCTGATCCTGCACCCAACGACGGATGGCCCCAAGATAGTTGCCGAGCTGGATTTCTCCAGTTGGTTGCAGACAGGACAGTACACGGACCATGGTCCCAATGTAACGGCCGAGCGCAACCGCAGGGCGTCGTGAGGCTGTGCGAGGACCGAAGCGCAGCGGCGGACCGCAGCCCCAATCACTACGAGACTGGGTCCGAACTGGTTTCTTGGTGGGGAACATTGGCTATTTGGGATTGTTTCCAGACAAGAATGGACTTTTGACCCATTCTTGTTGGGGTTCGGGACGGGACCGGGGCAGCCTCACGGGAGCTACCCTTGAGCCCCGTGCCCTACGCAGTGTCCACCCCGGTGTTCGAGGGGCCGTTCGACTTGCTGTTGCACCTCATCACCCGTGAGCAGGTGGACCTGTACGAGATCAACCTCACAGCCATCGTTGACGCATTCCTGGTGGAATTAGAACGTTTGCAGGTCATCGACCTAGATGTGGCCACTGAGTTCTTACTCATCGCCGCCACGTTGGTGGAGCTGAAGCTACGCCGACTGCTGCCCGAACGCGAGGGCATCGATCTCGATGAAGATCTGGCGTTGCTGGAGGAGCGCGATCTACTGCTGGCCAAGTTGCTGGAGTACCGCACCTTCAAAGAAGCGGCCCGAGCCGTCGATCGACGGATGACGGCGGCATCAAAGTCACTCCCGCGTATTGCTGGTCTAGACGAGCGGTTCGCCGACGTGGCACCCGACCTCCTTCATGGTGTCTCGCCGAAGCAGCTGCGCAACGCATTTGTAGCTGCGGTGAGGCGGTTTCTGACGCCGAAGATAGAGCCACGGGTGGCGTTGGATCACGTCACCATGATCCGCATCACCGTGGCCGAAACGGTGTCGGACTTGGCTGACGTGCTGCCTCGCCGGGGGAGGGTCACATTCCGGGAGTTGACCCTGGAATGCGAGGACCGAATGGATGTGATTGTGCATTTCCTGGCTGTTCTGGAGCTGTGCAAGCAGGGCTGGGTGGATCTCGATCAGGCCTCCAACTTCGGCGATCTCACGGTGGCCTGGCGCCCAGGCGGACCGGATCTTGACGAGGTGGGAGTCATCATCGATGAGCTGCGCGCCGATGCTCAAGCGAAGGTGCCAGCCCTCGTGAGTGTGGACGATTATGACGGATGACGAAGAGTCGATCGATACTGAAGGAGTGCCAGCCACGGAAGCGGCTCGCGCCATCGAGGCCATTCTGATGGTGGCCGACCAACCAGTGGACCCTGGGCTCATGGCTCAATTGTTGGAAATGGCGCCCGGTGCCGTGGCTGCTTTGTGCGAGGAATTGGCAGGCCGCTACCGCGCCGATGGCCGGGGGTTCGAGTTGGTTCAGGTGGCTGGCGGCTACCGCTTCCAGTCCCATGCCGACATGGCTGCGTACGTGGAGCGCTTCGCCCGCGAAGGACAAGCCGGGCGACTCAGTGGGGCTGCATTGGAAACGCTGGCCATCGTGGCCTACAAGCAGCCCATCTCTCGCGCTCAGATTGCGCTCATCCGCGGAGTCAACGTGGACGGGGTCATGCGAACCCTGGTGCACAAGGGATACATCGCCGAGGTCGGTACTGATCCGGGGCCGGGGCAGGCCGTACTGTTTGGCACCACGGTTGCGTTCTTGGAAGGCATTGGCGTCAACTCATTGGCTGATCTGGCGCCCCTCGGGGACTTTGTGCCTGGAGCCGAGATCATGGAGGCCCTGGAAGCGGGCTTACGGATGGACCCAGTGGTATCACCCGCAGAGGCGCCCACGTCATCAGTGGACACGACATCGGCGCTGGTTGTTTCCATTCACGACCCGCAAGGTTGGACATGACCAATCCCAAATCTCGACCGGGTACGCCCGGTGCGGCATTTGTATTTCCCTCTCGGTCCCTTTCAGATTCCGGTGACCGTGCCGAGCCGCCAATCCGGACGGTTGACGAGATGTTTGATTGGCTGCCCGACGATGAGGAAGCGTCCGAACCAGCATCGGAGCCTGTATCCGATGCCGGCCAATCATCGCCTCGCTCGGGTCCACCCACAGGAGAAAAGCTGCAGAAGGTGTTGGCTCGGAGTGGGCTGGCCAGCCGGCGGGTATGCGAGGAGATGATTGACGAGGGCCGAGTCACCGTCAACGGGCGTGTGGCCATGCTGGGCGCCCGGGTGGACGCCGAGAGTGATGTGGTGGAGGTGGACGGGGCGCCCGTAGGCGTGGCGCCGGGCTTGGTGTACTACTTGCTCAACAAGCCTGTCGGGGTGGTATCCACCGCCCACGACCCACAACACCGTCCCACGGTCGTGCAGATGGTGCCCCAAGACCATCGGGTGTTCCCCGTGGGCCGACTGGACACCGACACCGAAGGATTGTTGATCCTCACCAACGACGGCCCCCTGACACAACGCCTCACCCATCCATCATTCGGGGTGGAGAAAGAGTATTTGGCGGAGGTGGAGGGTGAGCCGACAGCGGGCGTCCTGCGGGCACTGCGCGATGGGGTGGAGCTTGATGACGGCCTCACCGCCCCGGCCCGAGTGGCCCTGGTCAATGCCACCACCATTCGGCTCACCATCCATGAGGGTCGTAACAGACAGGTGCGACGGATGCTCGAAGCGGTGGGCCATCCTGTGCGGCGCCTGGTGCGAACGCGAGTAGGGCCCCTGTCGGATCGCCACCTTCGTCCGGGAACCTGGCGAGAACTGCATCCGAGCGAAGTTCGAGATCTGGCGATGGCCGCTACCCCCTCGACCAGGGCGGCCAAGCGCCTTCAGCGCTTTGGAGTTGGCGATACGCCTCCAGAAATTCAAAACTGAGCACATTTTCACTTACGAACGCGGTGAGTGGTGGTGTACGTTCATTCCGTGGCCAATTTTCCTGATGAAGCGGCACTGCGGAGCACTATCACCACCCATCCAGACAACGTGTCGGCTCGCCACCGTTTGGCTGAGCTCATGTTGGATGAAGGCCGGTGGAGCGAGGGTTTAGCAGAGTCCCAACAAGGACTCTCAGCGTTCCCAGACCATGGCGGACTTCTCGGAGTGGCCATCATGTGTGCCGAACTCACCGGTGCCAATGAACTGGCGGCGCGCTTCTCCCGGGTGCTGAGGGTGGTGGCGGAGGGGTTGAGCGCCACCGACCGGGACATGGCGATAGCCAATGGGGGACAAGTGCGGTGGGGGCGGCGACGTAGCGATCAGATCGGTGATGCCGAATTGATCGACATCACCGATCCACCCCGTTTCGATGAAGCCGGTGACCACCCAGCGCAGCGAGATCGCAGTCGGTGGCCCCTCGCTCGGCGGGTGAAACCAACTCGTGGGCCTAACGGTTCTAGCCGCCCACTCATCGTCACCAGTCCGACGGTTACCCTGGCCGATGTGGCGGGTATGACTGATCTGAAATGGCGACTGCAGGGGCTCCTGGGCAACAACGGCGACCGGATCCATGCCACCACTGGCGCTCTCCTGCTGTTCGGGCCACGAGGGTGCGCCAAGTCGTATCTGACCGAGGCCATTGCCGGTCAGATAGGGGCACGAATGATTCGCCTAAACCTCAATGATGTGGTCGAAGGCGGCGATCAAGACGGCGCCGAATTGCTGCGAATGGCCTTCACGCTGGCCCGCCAGGCCTCACCGTGTGTATTGGTACTTGATGAAATCGACGCCTTGGCCGATCCCAGCAAGCTGCACGCCCGGCGGGTGGATGTACTGGCCATGCGCCTGACCATGAAGCTCGATGAGTGCCAGGGTGTCGCCGGGCTCACCATTGTGGGTACTTCGAGTGCACCTTGGCGCATCGACTCGGCGCTACGAGCTCCGGGGCGTTTCGAACGGGGACTGTTCGTACCACCTCCGGATTTGTTGGCCCGCAGTCGGATCCTGGCCGACCGTCTCGGTTATCTGCCACTGGCAGCCGACGTGAATCCGGGGGAGTTGGCCGCCGAAACGGAAGGGATGTCGGCGTCGGATTTGCTTCGGGTGTGCGCTGCTGCGGCGGAGCATGCCTTGTGCGTCAGCCGTCACGCCGGCACGATGTGGCCGGTGAGCCAACGCGATCTACGTCGTGCGCTCGACGGTATCGATCCGTCCAGCCGGGACTGGTTCAAGCAGGCGCACGCCCAGTTGCGCAACGGCACCAGCGAGGTCGACAGTGTGTTCGACTACGTTCGCCGCCACGTACGCCGATTCTGAACAATGCGTCATCGACAGCTTCTGTAGCGGCAAGTCCCGGGTCCACGGGGTCTAGTACCGGTAGAGTCCTGCGCCGTGTCGAACCGGATCAGAGCATTGCGAGGCGCCACCACCGTTGAGCATGACGAACCGGAACAAATCGATGAGCGAGTTCAAGAATTGATCAGCGAGATGTTGCGGCGCAATGCATTGCATGAGTCTCAGCTCATCAGCCTGTTGTTCTCCGCCACCCCCGATGTTCGCTCCAGGAACCCTGCCACCTCGGCTCGGGCGCTGGGCCTACACGATGTGCCCTTACTGGGTCTCCAAGAGATGGACATCGAGGGCATGTTGGGCTTGTGCGTGCGTGTGATGATGCATCTGGAGTGGGACCGGCCAAGAGGTGAGCTGCGCCACGTGTTCCTTCATGGCGCCGGAGTACTGCGGCCAGATTTGGCCGATCCATGTGCCTTGGCTGAACCTCAAGGTGAATCGTGAGTGTGGCGGAGGGACACATTGCCATCATTGGGGCGGGATTGATGGGCGGTTC
>JAYVGK010000257.1:0-3154 GCA_043772215.1 Acidimicrobiales bacterium
CTGGGCAAGTTATTCGGCCTGTTTGCCATGGGTCATATGTGGGAGGCCAATGGATTGAAGCATCCCTTGGGCAACGATTCCAGGGGTTTCGTGGATGTCATCATCCACGATCTCTCTCCTGATGATCTTCGTGACCTGGCCCCCACCATCCCGTTCGACATGGTGAAACAGGTGCTGTTCATCGGCAACGCCGACGAATTGGCTCACCAATTCGAGGGATATGCCCGCAATGGCCTTGAGCACGTTGTGCTGGCCAACATCACTGGCGTGGTGGGCGGCATGGACGAGATCATCGCCCGTGGTGCCGACCTGCCTGCCCTCAAAGCCGTACTCACCGATTTGTGATTGGAGTCATCGTGTCCGCACCAACTGTTGCAACAAGTGCTGAAGTGGACCTGTCCACGTTCAACCCTTTTGATCCCACCACCCTGCAATGCCCGTATCCGCACTACCAGAAGATGCGCAAGGACCAGCCCGTATTGGAAGTGAAGGCTCTGGGTATGTTCCTCGTCACCAACCATGCGTTGGTGTCAGAGATCATCAAGGACACCGTCACATACTCGTCGGCGTTCGGCAACACCAGCATGCCGATACCAGCAGAGGATCGCGCCAAGTTGGTGGAAGTCATTGCGGAGGCCTACCCACGTGTGCCCACAATGCTCACTGCCGATCCACCCAATCACACCCGTTATCGCCGGTTGGTGTCCAAAGCCTTCACCCCTCGGGCCATCGCCGAATTGGAGCCAGTGATTCGCTCGATCACCACCCGTCTCATTGACTCTTGGATCGATTCCGGTGGTATCGAGTTCGTCACCGAGTTCGGCGTACCGCTGCCGGTGGAGGTAATTGCCAAGGCCCTCAATGTGCCCGACGATCGGTTGGTGGACTTCAAGCGGTGGTCTGATGATTCCATTGCCGGCATCGGTACCAGCATCTCCATCGATCAGCGGGTGGAGGCAGAGCGAGGAGTCAATGAGTTTCAGCGTTACTTCGCTGCTGAGTTGGACAAGCGTCGGGAGAATCCGCAAGAGGATTTGCTCACCAATCTCCTCAACGCTCGTATCGACGACGATGATCCGGAGGTAAGCGATAAGCGCGCATTAGATACTCCGGAGATGCTGAGTATCTTGCAGCAGCTGTTGGTGGCGGGCAATGAAACCACCACCAAAATGCTCACGGAGATGATGCGTTTGTTGGCCGACAATCCGGCTGAATGGGAGAAGGTGAAGGCGGATCCATCCCGCATTCCAGCCATCGTGGAAGAAACGCTGCGGTTGTCCACCCCCACGCAAGGCATGTTCCGTATCGCCACCCGTGATGTGGAGTTGGGTGGTGTACTCATTCCCAAGGGCAGTCGAGTGGTTATCGTGTTCATGTCGGCCAACCGTGATGAGGCGGTGTTCGACGAGCCCGACGCATTCAACCCGGATCGGGCCAACATCACCGATCACTTGGCGTTCAGCAAGGGTACGCATTTCTGCTTGGGCGCCAATCTCTCGCGTTTGGAAGGGCGGGTGGCACTCGAAGAG
The DNA here is from genome assembly GCA_043772215.1 of Acidimicrobiales bacterium. Taxonomy (GTDB): domain Bacteria; phylum Actinomycetota; class Acidimicrobiia; order Acidimicrobiales; family JANYDT01; genus JANYHQ01. The sequence continues at coordinate 1,530 of JAYVGK010000257.1, forward strand.
TTCTGCAAGCGACTCGGTTCATTCACGCTCACCGACACCAACGATTTCGCCTATCACCCCAGTTTCATGCTGCGCGGCCTGGTGAAACTCGATCTCGACATCGTGGCCTCCACCGTGGCGGTCTGACATGCCCCTTGACGCCCTCCCTTGCGAGTTTCTGTTCACCATCACCGCCCTCACCGGTGAGAAGGCACCGGTGATGATCGGTTCGCGTGTCGTGGTGACCGCCATGAGCGGCACGTTTGCCGGACCCAAGCTCAACGGCAAGGTGGCCGATGCCGCTGGTGGTGACTGGGTCACCATCAAAGCCGATGGCACCATGTCGCTCGACGTACGACTGGTGCTCCAAACCAGCGACGATGCCGCCATCTACATGACCTTCAGCGGCGTTGGTCGTCGCAACCCAGACGGGTCGATGTTCATCCGCACGGTGCCGCGCTTTGAGACGGCCGACGAGCGTTATACGTGGCTGAATGCCATACAAGCAGTGGCCCACGGCACCACTGCCACCGGGTCGGTCACCTACGACGTTTACGGGTTGCTGTGATGGGCGCCCTCAACGGGAAAGTTGCTGTGGTTACCGGTTCCAGTCGCGGCATTGGGCGCGGTACTGCCATAGCCCTCGGTGAATTGGGGGCAACTGTGTATGTCACGGGACGGACCACCACCGGTGAATTGTCGATTGGAGAGAGCGCCCGATTGGTGGATGCGGCCGGCGGGCATGGCGTGGCGGTGGAGGTGGATCATGGCGATGACGCTCAGATCGCCGCATTGTTTGCCCAGGTTGAGTCCGAGCAGGGCCATGTCGACGTATTGGTCAACAATGTCTACAAGATCCCCAGCCCACCGGCTTGGGGTGGAGGATTCTGGGACCATCCCATCCAGATCTGGGACGACCAAGTGGGTATTGGTCTGCGCGCACACTATGTGGCTTCGTGGCATGCTGCCCCGCTGCTGTTCGCCGCTGGTTCCGGTGGGTTGATTTGCAATGTGTCGTCGCCCGGTGGCCAGAGCTATCACTTCAGTTCGTCGTATGGGGCGGGCAAGGCGGGGCTGGATCGGCTCACCGCCGACATGGCCATCGAGTTGCAGCCCAAGGGTATCGCTGCGGTGGTGCTGTATCCCGGCAGCGTGGCCACCGAGTTCATCCAGGAGTGGTCAACCAAGCAGGGCACAGACCTGTCTCACGCCCAGTCCACCCTCGGTGTGGGACGCACGGTGGCTGCATTGGCCACGGCACCGGATCTCATGGCCCGCAGCGGCACCATCCAGTGGTGCGAGGATCTGTCCAGGGAGTTCGACATCCGCGAGCCCAACGGCCAGCATCTTCCGGCGTACGCCAAACGCGGCCACTGAGGGTCCGGGCGCACACGTTTCCCAACAAGAATGGGTGCAAAGGGGAATCTTGTTTGGGAAACGTGTCTATTCGGGGATGTCCCGGGACAAGAACCTGCGTGTGACCCGATGTTGTCGGGGTAGGACTGAGTGGAGTGTCGGTGGGCCTTGCGTCGACCGTATGGTGATGCCATGACCGGATCGATCCTTGGAACTGCCGTCCAACGCATTGAGGACCCCGACCTCCTCACGGGTCGCACCACCTTCATCTCCAGCCTCAAGGTGGAGGG
>JAYVGK010000258.1:0-2515 GCA_043772215.1 Acidimicrobiales bacterium
ATCACCGCGCACGACGTCGATGAGGCTGCCGACATCGGCCGGAGCCAGCCATGCCCAAATGGCGGACCCCACGAACACCGCCACGATGAGCCCGAACACGGGGCTGGGCCGGATGTGGCTGAGGGCCTTGATGTCCTTGGCCAATACCTGCGCCGTAGGGGTCTGAGATGCCTTGGCGCACGTAAGGCAATGAGCGCCCACGGCAGCGTCGATGAGACAGTCGGGACATGCCGGGCGACCGCATCGGCTGCAGGAGCGATACGTGGTGCGATCGGGGTGGTAGGTGCAGGCGGGTGCGCTGACAGCGGTGTCGGTCACGGCTCCAGTATCGACCATTGCTGTCGCCAACCCGAGCCCAGCCTTATTCGGGTCTGAGTTGTCGGTTGTTCTCAGTGGTTCTCAGTGACCGCCGCCGCCGAGGTACGCGTCGCGCACGGAGGGGTCGGTGAGGAGATCTTTGCCGGAACCGGTTTTGACAATTTGGCCTGTCTCCAGCACATAGGCCCTATGGGCAATGGCGAGAGCCTTGGCTGCGTTCTGCTCCACCAGCAACACGGTGGTGCCCTGGGCATTGATCTCTTGGATGATGCGAAAGATCTGGTTGATGAGCATGGGCGCCAAGCCCATCGACGGCTCATCGAGTAGCAACACCCGCGGTTTGCTCATGAGGGCACGGCCGATGGCCAACATCTGCTGCTCCCCACCGGACATGGATCCACCAGCCTGATCACGCCGTTCCTTGAGCCGGGGAAACAGTTCGAACACCCGCTCCATGTCGGCGTCTTTGGCCGCGGACTTACGATCGGTACGTAGGTAGCACCCCATCTCCAGGTTCTCCACCACTGTCATACCGGGGAAGATGCCGCGACCCTCCGGAGCCTGACACAACCCCATCATCACTCGCTTGTGCGATGCAGCCTTGGTGATGTCCTGCCCGTCGAAGGTGACCGAACCCTTCGTGACGGTACGAACACCGGACATGGTTTTCATGGTGGTGGTTTTGCCTGCACCATTGGCGCCAATGAGGGTGACGATCTCCCCCTCGGCCACCGAGAACGAAATGCCGCGCAACGCTTGGATACGGCCGTAGAAGACCTCGAGATCTTTGACTTCCAACAACATCGTTCAGCCCTCCTGGCTGGCCAAGATGGCAGCATCTTCGTCGCCGGTGCCGAGATAAGCGGCAATGACCCGTTCATCGTTGCGGATTTCGGCAGGAGTGCCCTCGGCAATCTTGCGACCGAAGTCCAATACCACGATGCGATCCGTGACGCCCATCACCAAGCTCATGTCGTGCTCGATGAGGAGGACGGTATAACCGCGATCACGGATCTTGCGGATGAGCCCCTGGAGCTCCACTTTTTCGGCAGGATTGAACCCGGCCGCCGGTTCATCCAGGCACAGCAACTTCGGTTTGGTGGCCATGGCCCTACAAATTTCCAACCGACGCTGGTAGCCGTAGGGCAGGTTGCGGGCCAAATCCAGCGCCCGGTCAGCTATCCCCATGAACGTCAGCAGTTCCATGGCCCGTCCCCGCGACTCTTCTTCTTCGTGCCGGTGGATGGGGAGACGAAACAGTGCTTGCACCACACTTGTTTTGTGGTGGGCGTCGGCCCCCACCAACACGTTGTCCAAGGCCGACATCTCGGGGAACAGCCGAATGTTCTGAAACGTGCGGGCTATGCCCATACGAGTGATCTCGAAGCGCTTCTGGCTACCCAGTGGCTGGCCTTCGAAACGGACCACGCCGGACGTGGCCTGATACACCCCGGTCATGACATTGAAACAGGTGGTTTTGCCAGCCCCATTGGGTCCGATGAGACCGAGGATCTCTCCTTGTTCGATATGGAATTTGACGCTGTCCAAGGCTGTGACACCACCAAATCGCATGGTGACGTCGTCCATGTGAAGGACATGGTTGCTCAATGACTCAGGCATGATCATGCTCCTCCTGCTCTGATAGGCCACCAAGGTCTTCTGTAGTTTCTCCGGCCCGAGCACCGTGGATGTCGGTGTCGCTGGCGCGCTCCGATCCCCGTCGTCCCGCCAGTTTGCGGGGTAGCAGTCCCGAAGGTCTGAAGATCATCATCAGCATCAAGGCCAGACCGAACCAGAGGATTCGTTTGTCACCCACAAAGCGGAATCGCTCGGGCAGGTAGGCCACCAACGCCCCTCCCAGGATTGCCCCCCACCGGTTACCAAGTCCGCCCAGGACGATGGCAGCGAGGAAGAGGATGGACTGGCTGATTTCGAAGTTCTTCGGATAGATCGTGTTGAGCTTGCCCGCATAGAACGCACCGGCCAAGCCACCGATGGCCGCACCAATGGCAAACGCCCATAGTTTGAAGGTGAAGGTGGGGACACCCATCAACTCGGCGGCGTCTTCGTCCTCGCGGATGGCATTCCAGGCTCGACCAACCCGACTGTTCTCCAGCAGGCGGAGACCCAACACCAGCAACAGGATGAGGATGAGACCAAACACCCAGTACCAACGGTTCTCCAGCGCCGAGAACTT
>JAYVGK010000259.1:0-2018 GCA_043772215.1 Acidimicrobiales bacterium
AGGCGCTTGTCCCAACGTTCCGGTCGTGCATCGGTACCCCAATCCACGCCGAACCACACCACGTCCAAGCGGGTGCGGTTGATGGCCAATGGCCAGAACAGCAGAAACGGAAACCCGGCTGCTTCCAAGGGGGTGATGAGATTGGGAAAGATGCCGTAGGCCGGGTTGGTGGTCCAGAACAGTTCCCCGATGCCCGGGATGCGGGGAAGGCCAGCGACACTGTCACGCCCAGACGACAATGCCTTCTCTGAATACGGCGTGATCATGGCGGTATGGCCGTTGGTCAACAGTTCCATGACCGCCCCCGCACCATCGAGTGTTTCAGCCACGGTGGACCGATGGATGGTCTTGGCGTGATACACCTCCAAAAAACCCTCCGCCATGATCTTCCAGTTACAACCCACATCGTATGATTTGCGGCTGACCACCCGCAGAGGTGCGGCAGCAATCTCTGGAATGCGGCGCATCAGTGGGGCCAACCAGCTGATCAATGGTGGCGCGTCGCTGTCCAGATTGATGAATACGAAGCCGCCCCACTGCTCGCAACGCACCTCTACCAACCCGCGATCCTCCTTACACAACCCCACAAAATCGCGCTCGTCCGGAACCCGCACCAACCGACCCTCCAGGTCGTATGACCAGGAGTGGTACTGGCACACCAACAGGCGAGTGATCCCTTCCACGTCGCGCACCACGGGAGCACCGCGATGGCGGCAGGCGTTCATGAAGGCTCGCAGTTCACCGTCGGCTCCTCGCACCACCAATACCGGCGCTAGGGGAATGTCGAGCAACCGGTAGCTACCCATTTCGCTCAACTCTGATGCGTGGAGTGCAAACAGCCAGGACCGTTTGAAAACTCTGTCGAGTTCCAACTGGTACAGCGTTGGGTCGGTGTAGCGGCCCAGCGCTATGTCGGGCAGTTTGGGAAAACCGTCGGGTGGCTCGGTACGCGCCGTTTCGTAGGCCATACGACGCCGGATCTCGCTCACCTGGGAGGCGTCCACCGTCAGGTCCCTGGGTGGCGTTGGTCATCCACGGTTGTGGGCCGCAATGCCTGCCGCACCCTGTCGTGGAGGCACTTGGTTTCGACCGTCATCCTTGGCCCCTGACCGTCGGTGTTGATGGTGGTGTTCCCGGTGATGTTGCCGCCGAAAACGTCGTTGTGACGCCCGACATGCGACAAATTAACTCACCGAGTAGTTTTGCGTCGCATCGAAGCCGAAACCCCTCCAAATCCTCTCCCGGGAGCCCTTGTGCAAGACCGTTGGATCACTGATTGGCCGCCCAGCCCCCGCTGGCCGCACTACACCCGCGCCAATGCTGGCGAGGTACTTCCCACTCCGGCCAGTCCTCTCGGTCAGCAGTTCACGTGGGACCAGGGCATCTGCCCGGGTTGGCGCGACGGCTACATCCGCACCGGCAACTATCTCCTTCACGAGTGGGACGCCGCCCTGCCCGAAGCGTGTGGCTTCTTCGGCGGCTACTTCTACATCAACCTTTCCAACGTTCGTATGCAGGGGGTACGTAACCCCGTCGTCACCGTGGAGCAACTGGACCTGGCGTTCTTCGGCGAGCATCCCGATGTGCCCCCCTACGTGGCCCATCCAGATGACGAGCAACTGGCCTATACGCCGGCCATCCTGGAGCACCTCGGCTGGGTGATGTCGGCCACCACGTGGCCCGAGATCGACGAGGAGAAGGTGCAGACCCGTACACTTCGAGCCGAGCGCCCGGACCTGGCCACCCTCACCGACGCGCAGTTGTTGGCCCGGGCTCGCTCTACCCAACCAATGCTCACCAAGTTGTTCGAGAGCCACACGGTGTCGTCGGGGTCGTCAGGCATTGCGCCGGGCATCTTGTTTGCGGTGGGCCAAGCCATTGGCGACCCCAGTGTGCCCATGAAGTTGCTGGCCGGCATCGGTGAAGTGGATTCTGCAGAGCCCAACTATGCGCTGTGGGACCTGTCGAGAATGGTGCGCAATTCGGCCGAACTCACCGCAGTGTTTGACGCAGGTGTT
>JAYVGK010000260.1:0-3118 GCA_043772215.1 Acidimicrobiales bacterium
ATCGAAGGCCTGGTGCACATTTCCGAAATGGCTGTACACCACGTGGATCACCCGGAACAGGTGGTGAGCCCCGGCGAAGAGTTGTGGGTCAAGATCATCGATCTCGACCTCCAGCGTCGCCGTATCAGCTTGTCGATCAAGCAGGCCGCCGAGGGTGGCATCGTGGCCGCCGAATACCAGGATGCGTTCGGCGAGCACGCCTACGACGAGTCCGGCAACTACATCGGCCAAACCGAGTACGTCACGGGCGAGTTCACCCCCGACAACGAGGCCCAGGCCGCATGGCTCGAGGAGTACAACGCTCAGCAGGCTCAGGAAGCAGCGGCTTCCGCCGTTCCGCCCGAAGCCTGACCTGTCCCACGTTGTTGAGCGAAGCCGCCCTTTTGGGCGGCTTCGTCGCGCTACCCACCTCCCGAAACTGCCAGCGCAGCACGCCAGCACGGGTAATGTCACTCTAAGTGAGTAATCCTGTCGGAGTGTTCGGTTATGGCCACGTTGAGCGCGAATCTATGTCCCGACCTGCTGCGACCGGAAGGGGTGGTGGGAGGAACCAGAATTGGCAACATGACCATCATCAAGATCAACGCAATTACCGTCCCCGCCGATGCTGGCGACGAACTGGCTCGCCGCTTTGCTGCTCGGGCAGGAGCGGTGGACGGGGCCGAGGGCTTCGAAGGATTTGAACTGCTCAAACCCACAGATGACCGCCTGCAGTGGCTGGTGGTCACCCGTTGGAGCAGCCAAGACAACTTCGACGCCTGGACCAAGTCGCAATCGTTTGCCCAGGGCCATCAAGGAGCCAGTGCACCCGCCCAGCACGGGGGCCCCATCAGCACCGGCGCAGAGTTGTGGAACTACGAGGTGGCCGGCGGCTCAGCCAAGTAGGACAGGCCGAAATCGCCATCGCAGGACGCAGTGAGGCCCCGGTGTTGCGACTGCGATCAGTCGAGGCGGATGATGCCCATACGAACGGCTCGCACCACGGCCTGGGTGCGGTCGGCGCTGTCGAGCTTCTGGTAGATCGATGCCAGGTGGTTCTTCACCGTCTTTACCGAGATGTACAACTTCGACGCCACTTCTGTGGTTGACAGTCCGTCGGCTACCAACTGCAGCACCTCTTCCTCACGCTTGGAGATCACTGGCTCCGATGGTGCCGGTGACACCAGGGTGCGTGCTTCACGCAACATGGACCGGGCGAACTCAGGAGACAGGGCCCCATCGCCGTTGGCGGCCGCCCGTACCGCCTCGGCCACTTCATCAGTGGAGGCGTCCTTCACCAGGTAACCCGAAGCGCCCACCCGGATGGCCTTGGCCAACACCTCACGATCAGCGTGCATGGTGAGCATCACCACCCGTGTGCCGGGGCAACTCTGGCGGATGCGACGGGTGGCCTCCACGCCGTCGAGCACCGGCATGGTGACGTCCATGAGCACCACATCGGGCTCCAACGCACGAGCCATTCGCACGCCCTCTTCACCATCGCTACTTTCACCCACCACCGTGAAACCGTATGTCTCCATGGAACGGCGCAGACCTTCGCGCAGCATCCGATGGTCGTCCACCAGTAGCAGACGGATCGGTCGTTGGAGGGGAAGTCCCGACGAGTTGACGGAAGACGCCAGCGTGCTCATTACTCGATCAATCGGCATCGTACGGTGGTTCCTTGACCAGTACGGCTCTCAATCTCCAGACGAGCCCCGATGCCTGCGGCCCGCTCACGTAAGCCACGCATCCCGTAGGAGTCCACGCGCCCACTGGCCCCGCTGAACCCCACGCCATCATCTCGTACTTCGAGTAACGCCCCCACGCCATCACTGCGCCAACGCACCCACACGTTGTGCGCCGATGCGTGGCGCTCCACGTTGACCACGGCCTCTTGGGCAATGTGCCACATCTCACGTTCTTGGCGCACTGGAAGTGGTTTGGCCCCTTCGGCGTCGAGGTGAACGCCGAGTCCGGACCGGGTGGATACTCGGCTGAGGAACTCGTCGAGGGTGTCGGCAATCCCGTTGCCGTCTTGCACGTCGGCCCTGATGTCATACAGGGTTTCGCGCACCTCACTCACCACGGCGCGTACGTTGGCCCGCAGCCCCACCAGTTCGTCCTTGGTACCAGGTTCGGTGGCACTACGGGCGATCCGGTCCACTTCGAAGCCGATGAGCGCCAGCGATTGCCCTATGCGGTCATGGAGATCACGGGCGATCCGAACCCGTTCCTCGTCGGCCGCCACTGACCGGATACGACCGAACCAGCGGGCGTTGTCGATGGCCATAGCGGCCGGTTCGGCGAATTGTTCAACCATCTGGCGGATGGTGTCGTCATCACGCAGAACATGAGAATCTTCGACAGCGATGAGCCCGATCAATTCGCCACGGGTCCGCAATGGAGCATAGAAGGCACTGATGACGGTGCCGGACAAACCGTCGAATCCAGTCCTGAGGGTCGGCGTGTCGCTGACCGTGGCACTTACAACTTCGGCGGCTGAAACCACGAGTCCGGTGCTCGCAGCACGCTGGGCAGCGACCGGAAGCTGCGTTGTGGAAAGGGTCAAGGGAAGTGAAGATCCGTCCGCCTCCGCCACCGACCACGACTGCATCACAGCGTCGCGCAGCAGCACCGCCGACACGGACATACCGGTGAGAGTGCGCAGATCTGCCGTGGTGGTTCGCAGTACATCGGCTAGGTCCAGCGAACTGGGAAGGCGTTGGACCACCCGATGCAATTCGGCCAGCAGCGTGTTGGCCCGAGTCAGTTCGCTCATCTGCACCACGGTGGCCTGCTGCTTGAGTGACGCGTCGGAAATCAGGCGGTGGCCGAACCCGGTCACCAGCGAAACCAACATCAACAGTCCGGTCCACTGGATGGCCCGCTGCATTCCTGCAGCATCCACCGGACCCCGTTGTATGTCGACGAGGGTCACGATGACTCCTGTGCATAATCCAAAACCAACGGCCGTCAGCGATCCTTGGAGAAAGCCCCCTACCACTATGGGCGGGAGCAGGGCCAGCGTCAGCGGTGACGTCCATCCGCCGGTGGCCACCACCACACCAACAGCCAGAATCATTTCCGCCAATAACAGTGCGGCTGTGGCGCGCTCGTTACCTCCGTGACGCAGCGG
>JAYVGK010000261.1:0-4077 GCA_043772215.1 Acidimicrobiales bacterium
GCTTCCATGAGGGCCCGGACCTGCATCTCGTACAACCCGGGTTTCACCACGCCCAGACGCACACCGCGAGTACCGAGCATCGGGTTGAACTCGTGCCAACTCTCGGCCGCCGCCAACAGCTTCTCCTCCCGCTTGGTGAGGCCCTTGGTGGCCTGTTTGATACGCAGGTCCTCGGTTTTGGGCAGGAACTCGTGCAGCGGGGGGTCGAGCAGACGGATGGTGACGGGCAGACCGTCCATCTCGCGCAGAATGTCCTCGAAGTCGGCCTTCTGGGCCACTCGAAGCGTCTCCAGCGCCTTCTCTTCCTCCTCGTCGGTTTCGGCCAAGATCATGGCCCGCACGATGGGGAGCCGGTCTTCGGCCAAGAACATGTGCTCCGTGCGGCATAGGCCAACACCTTCGGCTCCGAACTTGCGGGCATTCTTGGAATCAGGACCGTTGTCGGCGTTGGCCCGCACCTTGAGGCCACGTACGCCTTTGCCGCCCTTGCGGATCACATCGGCCCAGCCCAGCACCGTATGAAACTCCTCGGGCGGTTCCGACGCGGCCATGGCCAGCGCCCCCAGCATCACTTCGCCGGTGGCACCGTCGATGGAGATGACATCGCCACGCTTCACGGTGACGTCGCCCACACTGAATGTGCCTTCGCCGAACTTGACCTGCTCGGCCCCCACCACTGCCGGGGTGCCCCATCCTCGAGCCACCACCGCAGCGTGGCTCACCAAACCGCCACGGGCGGTGAGGATGCCTTCGGCCACCAGCATGCCGTGGACGTCTTCGGGGCTGGTCTCGGAACGCACCAAGATCACCGCCGTGCCCTTGTCGCTTTCAGCTACGGCATCGTCGGCGGTGAACACCACCGCACCCACGGCTGCACCCGGTGAAGCACCCAAGCCCTTGGTGAGCACCTTGGACTTGCCGGCGAACTGGGGATGCAGCACCTGATCCAGCGAGTCGGCGGTGACCCGCAGTACTGCTTCTTCTTTGGAGATCTTCCACTTGGTCTTGCCCGACGGCTTGGTGGCCATGTCCACCGCCATCCGTAGGGTGGCCGCACCGGTGCGCTTGCCAACCCGGGTCTGCAGCATCCACAGCTTGCCCTCTTCGATGGTGAACTCGGTGTCGCACATGTCGCGATAGTGCGCTTCCAAACGTTCAAAGATGGCCATCAGTTCCGAATAGCACACGGGGAATGTGTTCTTCAGGTCGTCCAGAGTGGCGGTATTGCGGATACCGGCCACCACATCCTCGCCCTGAGCATTGACCAGATAATCGCCGTACGGCACGTTGTCCCCGGTACTGGCATTGCGAGTGAAACCGACCCCGGTACCGGAATTGTCATTGAGATTACCGAATACCATGGTTTGCACATTGACGGCAGTGCCCAATTCGTGGGGAATGCGCTCACGGACGCGATAGGCAATGGCCCGGGCGCCATTCCAGCTCTCGAACACCGCTTCCACGGCTCCGCGCAACTGCGCTTTGGGATCTTGCGGAAACTCAGCTTTGGTTTCGCGCTTCACGATCTTCTTGAAGTCATCGCACATCTGCCGCAGCGATTTGGCCGGAATGGCGGCGTCGTTGGTGACGCCCGACTTGGTCTTGATGGTGTCAAATACATGTTCGAACAGCGCACCGTCCACACCCAAAACTATCCGGCCATACATGGAAATGAAGCGGCGGTAGGAGTCAAAGGCAAAGCGTTCGTCACCCATGGTGGCAGCCAGACCTTCAACGCTCTTGTCGTTGAGACCCAGGTTGAGCACCGTATCCATCATGCCGGGCATGGAGAACTTGGCTCCGGAGCGCACCGACACCAGCAATGGATTTTTGGCGTCGCCGAGCTTGCGGCCCATCTGCTTTTCGACCTTGGTGACCTGCGCAGCGATCTCGGTGTCGAGCGACTTGGGCCACCCACCCTTCATGTAGTGGCGGCAGGCGTCGGTGGAGATGGTGAAACCAGGCGGCACCGGGAGGCGCAGCACGCTGGTCATCTCGGCCAGGTTGGCTCCCTTGCCGCCGAGGAGGTCCTTGAGTTGCATCGGGGGTACCGGGTGCTTGTGATCAAAGGCGTAGGCGTAGGCCACTTTGGCCCCCGCCTTGCTGACTGCCTTGGCGGGTGCCTGTTTGACGGCAGTCTTGGCGGCAGTCTTGGCGGTCGGGCTCTTCTTGGACGGTGCAGGGCTCATATCAACTCAATCGCTCTCGCAGGGTGGGCAGCAGGTCAGAGATGGGTAGGCGGGTTTGGGCCATGGAGTCGCGCTCGCGCAGCGTCACCTGGTTGTCTTCCAGTGAGTCGAAATCCACCGTGATGCAATAGGGCGTACCAATTTCGTCTTGGCGGCGGTACCGCTTGCCGATGGCCTGCGTTTCGTCGTAATCGCACATGAAATGGGGCTGCAACAGTTTGAGCACATCACGGGATTTACCCGAGAGTTCCGCCTTCTTGGACAGCGGCAGAACCGCCACCTTGTACGGGGCCAAGCGGTGATGCAACCGCAAAACGGTACGGGTTTCGCCTTTTACATCCTCTTCGTCGTAGGCGGCCAGAAGGAATGCCATCATGGCCCTGGTGGCGCCAGCGGCCGGTTCGATGCAGTGCGGCGTATAGCGCTCGCTGGTGGCCTGATCGAAGTAGTCGAGCTTCACGCCGGAGTGTTTCATGTGTTGGGTGAGGTCGTAGTCGCCCCGATTGGCTATGCCTTCCAGCTCCCCCCAACCCCAGGGAAACGTGAACTCCACATCGCTGGTGCCCGAGCTGTAGTGGCTGAGCTCATCAGCGTCATGAGGACGGATACGCAGTAGCGACTCCGGAATCCCTAAGTTCACGTACCAGTTGTAGCGCTGTTCGATCCAGTACTCGTACCACTGGGTGGCCTCCGCAGGAGGCACGAAGAACTCCATCTCCATCTGCTCGAACTCTCGGGTACGAAAAACAAAGTTTCCGGGGGTGATTTCATTGCGGAAGCTCTTGCCCACCTGGGCAATGCCAAACGGAGGTTTTTTACGGCTGGTGGTGAGCACATTGGCAAAGTTGACGAACATGCCCTGAGCGGTTTCCGGCCGTAGGTACACCTCGGCGCCAGCACCCTCCACCGGTCCGGCGTGGGTCTTGAACATGAGGTTGAAGGCCCGGGCTTCGGTGAAGTCGGTGGAACCACAGGTGGGGCATATGCCGTTGATCTGATCTTCGCGCCAGCGACTGTTGCACTTGCGACAATCAACGAGCGGATCGGTGAAGTTGGCGAGATGCCCGGACGCTTCAAACACCGCCGGCGGGGCCAGAATGGCCACATCAATGAGCAGTACGTCGTCTCGCTCTTGCACCGTGGAGCGGATCCACTGCTCCTTCACGTTGCGCAACAACAGTGAACCCAAGGGGCCGTAGTCGTACGTGGAGCGGAATCCGCCGTATATCTCCGCCGAAGGGAACACGAACCCGCGCCGCTTGGAGAGGTTGACGACGCGGTCGAAGAGATCGGGGAATTCCGCAGGCATGGCGCCCCAACGATAGTCGGGCCCACCCGACCTTCGCGATCACCTGCGCAACACCCCCGCCTACTGTGCATGGCAGTGGAACAGGATGTGGCGTTCGGCAAGCAGTTCACGGTGTTCGAAGCCGTGGGAGGTATGGCGTTTTTCACGGCACTCACCGCCAGCTTTTATCGACGGGTGGCCGCTGATCCGGTGCTCCTGAGTCTTTACCCCACTCCCGACGACCTCGGCCCGGCCGAACGGCGGATGTGTTTGTTCCTGGTGCAGTACTGGGGTGGGCCGGGTACCTACTCCGAGGAGCGGGGTCATCCCCGACTGCGGATGCGCCACAACCCGTTCGTCATCGGCCCCACGCAGCGTGACCATTGGATGGTGGCCATGACGGCGGCCCTCGACGACATGGCTGTGGAAATGGGTCTGGACCAAGCGATACGGGTCCGCTTCGATGAGTATTTCGCCATGAGCAGCGAAGCCATGCGCAACGCCGACTAACCCGGGGTGAGAAGTTGGTCCACCGGGGCAAAGCGGTCCGTGAGCACCTTGGCCGAGCCCAGCCATAGCTCCAACGTGGGCCCAGTGAGC
>JAYVGK010000262.1:0-2233 GCA_043772215.1 Acidimicrobiales bacterium
GATCGCTTTGAGCAGACGCCGGTGGTGGTGCTGGCTTGTTTGCAGCGATACCGAGCGCCCACTCCGTCCGAAGGTGGATCGGTGTACCCGGCCGTCCAAAATTTGCTGCTGGCCGCACGATCGCTGGGTTACGGAGGCGTCATCACCATGTGGCACGAGCCGGTGGAACAAGAGCTGAAGACGTTGCTCGGTATTCCTGCCGAAGTCACTATCTCCGCCGTGATTCCCATGGGTCGACCCGTTGGCGCCCACGGTCCAGTGCGACGTCGGCCGCTGACGGAGTTGGTGTTCGAAGATGGTTGGGGCTCGCCGGCACCGTGGGCCAAGGACCCCGACGGCGTGTTGTTCACTCAAGCCGGTCCACCCCGGCGTCATCTGTCGCAATCGTGATGCCGCTGTCCACCGTCCACGACGAGGTGATGGTGGCGGTGCCTGACGTCGGGCGGCGCTTCACTGGTCGGCGGCGGGTGGGTCTCGGTGATGTGACACCGTTTGGACGGCTTCGCCTCGATGCCTTGGCTCAGTACCTACAGGACATCGCCACTGCGGACTATGACGACGCCGGCTTACCGGGCACGTTTGCGTTTGTTCTGCGGCGGGTGTTGGTGCAAGCGCCGGTGTTCCCCGTGTTGGGAGAACGCCTCACCCTCACCACCTTTTGTGGTGGGTTGGGACAGCGATGGGCCGAGCGACGCACACACATCACCGGGGATCACGGCGCCCTGGTTGATTGCGCGGCCCTCTGGGTATCCATCGATACGGCTGGGCGCCCGGTACGACTGCCAACAGGATTCGTGAACTATTACGGTGAGGCTGCTCATGGCCGCACCGTCACTTCGCGGCTCACGCTGGGGCGCCCTCCGGAGTTGTGCGCCACCACATCATGGGCACTGAGATTTGCCGATCTCGACACCCTCGGGCACGTTAACAACGCAGCGCACTGGCAAGCTGGCGAAGAGTTGATAGCCGGTCGCGTCCCCATACGTGCACTTATTGAATACCAAAGCGCACTTACGTTGCCGGGACCCGCAGAGTTGATCTCCGTGGCTACTCCCGGTGGAACTGATGTTTGCGCCTGGCTCACCGTAGACAGCCGAGTACATTCCTCCATGGCCATCCGCCTGCAGGTACCCGCGCTTAATCAGTCGCGTGAGTGACTGTTCACACATCCGTCCGATGGGGCCCTTGCGGTCCTGTACGGTTTGGTGTCCCCGGCAGTCGGCCTGGGTGTGGTCGTTCCCTGCGCTTCGTTTCGGGTCCGGCCTTCCGTGTCCCAAAACTAGAGGTGTCAGTTGTCCGTCGATCCCGTGCTCTCTACGAGCACGTCCACAGTTGTGTCCGAAGACGTCGTCATCGACGCCGATGTCCATGCCGTACTCGATGCCCTTGCGGGCGTCGACGTTGCGGCTGCGGTACCCCCAACCGAGTCTGTTCGAAATCAAGCGTTCCTCGAGGATGCCAACCCGTCGGCCACAGTGGCTACCGGGATGGATGAGCCTGAGTCGTCGCTGACCTTTGCCCAGCTTGGTGTTCCGGCGGATCTGTGTGCCGAGCTTGATCAGCTCGGCATCACAACGCCATTCCCGGTTCAGGCCGCTACGCTGCCAGATTGCCTAGCGGGCTTGGACGTATGCGGACAGGCGCCCACGGGTTCCGGCAAAACCCTGGCCTACGGCCTCGCCGTCATGGCTCGGGTCAGCGAAGGTCAATCAGGGCGGCCTAAGGCACTGATCCTGGTCCCCGTGCGCGAATTGGCCGAGCAGGTCACCCGAGCGCTGGTTCCGTTCGGGCGCGGTCGCAGACGGTGGGTCCAGGCCCTCGTGGGTGGGCAGGACATCTACCGTCAGATCGATGCGTTACGTCGAGGTGTGGCAGTGGCGGTGGCCACTCCGGGACGAATGTCCGATCTCGTACGACGCGGAGACGCCGATCTGTCCGGAGTGGAAATTGTCGTCATCGACGAAGCCGACCGGATGGGCGACATGGGATTCATGCCCCAGGTTCGCGAGCTGCTCGACGAAATCCAAGGCACCCCGCAAGTGCTGTTGTTTTCGGCCACCCTCGACGGTGATGTTGGCGAGCTCATCAAGGAGTACCAAAAGGATCCCGTTCACCACAGCGCTGAAGGCATCGCCGGATCGTTGGACGAGGATGGACTGGCAGGGGAACATCTGCGGGTGCAGGTACGCCACGACAACAAACTGAACGTTGCGGCCACGCTGGCTGGTCCCAC
>JAYVGK010000263.1:0-2968 GCA_043772215.1 Acidimicrobiales bacterium
ACCGGTTTTGTAGTCCACCACCCTGATGCCACCATCCATTCGATCAACGCGGTCGATGAAGCCGTGCAATGAGTGTCCGTCCACCTCGATGGTGAACTCGTGCTCCACCGCCAACACGCTGTGTCGGGCCACCAGGCGTTCGCCTTCGTTGTGCCACCAACTCCGCAAGATGGTGTCGAGTCGTTGTCGATAGTCTTCGGCCTGGGGCCGGTAGTCGGCGATGTCATCGGTCCAGGTGTCGGCGGCGAGGTCGATGAGCGCATTGAGCGTCTGCGGGAGTTGGCTGGTGGGAGACAGGAACTGTTCGAGGATGTGATGGATGAGACTTCCGAAGCGGGCCGCCAGTCCGCCCTTTCCCCTCAGGCCCAAGCGGTACTGCAGCGTGTACTGCCATGGGCAATTCTCGAACATCGTGAGTTGAGTGGCGCTGAGATGCAATGACGGTCCGGAGTGGAACGCTTTCGGGTTGGTCGTCTCTGGCAATCCCTGCGGCCAGCGTTGCGGGTCCGGATGTCGTGTGGGCAGGCGTCGAGGGGCGATGGGCAGGGCTTCTACGAATCGGCTGAGGAGAACGCCCGGCTCAGGTGCAGCTATCACGGTGAAACGTTGGCGGGCACTGGCCACGGCTTCAGCGAAGCGGGCCCGTTCCAGCCTCAACCATTTCGTTCGCAGCAAGTCTGGTGAACTGGGTCCATCAAGTACCGCCGAGTCAAACAGTGGGGTGGGTCGTCGCGTGGGGAGTGCCCCCTCCACGGCTGCGATGAGCACCACATGCAGCCATGTCCGGCCGCCGATCTCGTCGATGGATTCGAGGGTGACGGCATCGGCCGTGGGGGGAGCAGAGGGCAGCGGAGCCACCGGCGCGCGTTCGAGATCGGCCAGCCACCCATCGATGTCGCCAGGAAACAATTCACTGTGGCGCATGAGCCCGAGCACGATGTCTACGACGCCGGGAACCTCCTGAGCCAAGTTGGGTACCAACTCCACCAATAGTCCACGCACCACGTCGGCTGGATCCGTATAGGTACGTACTGATTGAGCACGCATGGCTGCGGTGATGGCATCCACGATGGGACCATCGAGTCGGGGTGGGGGTCCTCCCTGAACAACTATCCCGGCCTGCTGTGCGGCATGCATCACTGCCCGCAATTGATGCCGGTGGCCGGGGCACAGCACTGCCATCTGGCCCCATGCAATGCCAGCATCGTGGGCGGCTCGGAGTTCACCCATCACGCTATGGGCCTCCATGGCCGGATGTCCTGCGTGGATGAGCGACATCTCAGGTTCCGTTGTCACAGGTTGGGGCTGAACGGTGGCACCTACTTGCTTGTTCAATCGCAGGAGCCAAGCGGCGCCCGGACCGGCACTGAGTGGGTTTCCGGTGAACGCAACGGTGGTGGACGCTGGTCGGGAGGGGCCGAGGAGCGATGTCAGTAGGCGTTGAGTGGGCACGTCGAACTGGTCGGCATCAACTGCGATCAGGCCGGGATGGGCGGCCCAGTGCTGATCCACGGCCTTGGTGGTCCGCATGATGGTGGCTGCTTCCAGCATCATGCCCGCCCGATCCACCAAATCATATGCGCGCAGATGTACGTGGTATCGCTCTGACAGCTCCGCCACTCGATGCCACCGGGCAGAGACAGCGGCGGTACCACCGGCGTCAGCATGAGTGCGCACTTCCTCCGCCCCGGCGAAGGCCAGTTGCATGTTGTTAAGCGCGCCTGCCAGTTCGTGAATGTGTCGAGGGTTGTGCTCTCCACTGAGACGCGCCACCAGCGTCCGCTGCTCACCGGCGGAGATCACCCGCAGTTGGCGTCCCGTTTGCTCCAATATCGACCGGGCCAAAGCTCCGGAGGTGGTGACAGCCACCCGGTCGGCTTGGGCGATGAGTGCGAGTTGGGCAGCATCGGCGCGCCGTTGATCGGGTACCACCACCAATACATGTTGATGCTGGCTGGCGGCGATGGTCTCGATTACTGCCGCCGCCAACGCAGCGGGACGATCAGCGCCGAGAATCAGCCGGACGGGTGCAGGCGACTCAGGCACACCAGGAGGGTACAGCTCCCGTTGGTCAGGCGCCGCCGGACGTGGCTGGCTGCGCGTCAAGGATGAGTTCGCGCAGGATGTCCATATGGCCGAGGTGCTGAGCCGTCTCTTCGATGAGATGGATCACAATCCAACGTAAGGAGAACGCCTGATCTCGCTTGATGGCCAACGCCATGATGTCCAGCGATTCGCAGCCTTGCAGCGCCAATCGGCTGCGCTGGCACGCAGCGCTGTACAGGGCCACCAGGTCACCGGGTTGATCGGCCGCCGCCGAGTGGAAGTCCCAGTCCGGGTCGTCGTCCAGTGGCGCCGACATCCACGGCTCTGGCAGCTCCTGGTCCAACAACACCTCCTGGAACCAACTGTCTTCCACCAAGGCCAGGTGTTTGAGCAATGCTCCGATGGTGGTGGCCGAACCCACCATTCGGCGATGCAGTTGCTCGCTAGTCAATCCTGCCACTGCATCCAGAACACCACCTCGTTGGGAGTCGAGGAACTGAGTGAGCAGTTGGCGTTCCGTACCCACGAACTCTGTATTGCGATCCATCTTTGAGCAACCGTAGCGGTCAGTGCGATGCGGCCAGTTCGGGGTCGATGGCGCGGTACTCGGCCCGACCGTTGTCGGCCACTCGGAAAGCAGCATCGCCGTGGATACGTAGATGCTCTAGGTGCGCATATGTTTCACTTTGCGCCATGGAACCCCAACGTTCTTGGCGAAACAGGTGATGGGAAAACTCCTCCACATCGGCCCACGTATCCAAATCACGAGACACGCTGAGTAGACGGGCTAAGCGTTCGGCATGGTGTTCTTTGATGTCCTTGGCCCGGCCCGGCAGATCATCGAACACGTCGCCGTGTGCCGGAAGACAGCGACCCACATCGGGTAGTTCTGCCACCGTGTCGAGCGACGAGAAGAAACTGT
>JAYVGK010000264.1:0-7200 GCA_043772215.1 Acidimicrobiales bacterium
CGAAGCGCGGGGCTCGGGGCAGATAGAGCACCGGTATGCCGTCCACTCGCACCGTGGAGCCGTCGACGGTGATGACACGCTGACCCACAACCTGGCCCACCACTGTGATGATGAATCCAACGGCCACCGGCACTGCGCTCTGATTGGCAATGTCGATGACCACCAACTCGCGCTGCGCCTGTTGCACCGCCGCCAAGGTAGTGACAACGTCACCGCCCGGTACCCGGACTGCGATGCGCGGCACCGGTGCGTCGGCCACGAGGGATTGCCGCACGGTGATCTCTTCGGCCGGAACATGCCACCGGTCGTCGGCACCAATCCACCACGCCACATCCACCCCGCTCGGGAGACGCAGCACCCCGCCAGCACTGACCCGTACGCGCGCTGACGAACCCAGGGTACCGATGATCACAGCGTTCCGATGATCACAGCGTTGGGTTCGTCATGGGACGCAGATCGTACGTGCCCCGCAGCCTGGCCAGTACCCGGCCCGGATGCGTAGTGTCTGGGCGTGCCGACCAACGAAGGGTCCAACAGTTGGTCCGAGGACGTTGCCAACCCTCGCGTCGCCGTGCTCATCCCGGTGAAATCGTTCCGCTCCGCCAAGGGCCGACTCAGCAGCTTGTACTCACCTCAAGAACGGGCCGCATTGGCCGCCACGATGGCCGCTCACGTCATCACGTGCGCTACGCCTCTACCGGTGGCTGTGGTGTGCGACGACGACAACGTGGCGGCCTGGGCCGCTGAACACGGTGCGTTGGTGTTGCACGAGCCGGGCCGTGGCCTCAACGGAGCGGTGGCCGCCGGCGTGGAGCAACTGCGCGACCTGGGGTTCACCCGGGTCATCGTGGCTCATTCTGATCTGCCGCTGGCCGGGCCCTTGGCCCCATTGGGTGACGGCCACGGCATCACGATCGTGGGTGACCGTCACGGCTTGGGGACCAACGTGTTGGTGATCCCCACCAATTGCGGGTTCCAGTTCGCTTACGGCAGCGCATCGTTCTCGGCGCATATCGATGAAGCAGCACGGTTGGGATTTGCAGTGCGAGTGGTGCACGACGCAGCCCTGGCCCTCGACGTGGA
Organism: Acidimicrobiales bacterium; assembly: GCA_043772215.1. Lineage (GTDB taxonomy): Bacteria > Actinomycetota > Acidimicrobiia > Acidimicrobiales > JANYDT01 > JANYHQ01. Next base: position 1,084 of record JAYVGK010000264.1, read on the forward strand.
CACCCCTGATGATCTGCGTGATGCCTTGGCACCAGGCGGCGGCGCATGGGCCGGACCACTGCGCTGACGAAGCGCACTACCCTCGCCAGATGTCCGTACCTGAGTCGTACCGGTTGAGCGTCCCTCAGCAGATCACGCTCGACATCGTCACCCCTGCACGGGCTCTGGCCATCGGCGCCCACCCCGACGATGTGGAATTCGGATGCGGTGCCACATTGGCCAAGTGGGCCGCTGACGGTTGCCAGATCTTTCACCTCATCTGTACCGATGGGTCCAAAGGAACCTGGGATGCCGATGTGGACCCAGCCGAACTGGTCGCCACCCGTCGACGTGAACAACGCTGCGCAGCGCAGACATTAGGCGCTGGTGCAGACAGCGTCGTCTTTCTCGATTGGCCAGACGGAGAGTTGGAAAGCGGCCTTCGTCAACGCTCAGAGGTGGCGTATTGGATACGTCGCTTTCAACCCAACGTGGTACTCGGGCACGACCCGTGGCGGCCTTACCGCATCCACCCCGACCATCGCCATGCCGGGTTGTTGGCGTGTGAAGGCATCGTGGCGGCACGTGATCCCAAGTTCTTTCCGGAACAAGGAGCGGCGCCGCATCGCCCAGAGCTGTTGTTGTTGTGGGAAGCCGCCGTGGTTCATCACGTGGAGCAGTTTGACGGTATTGCATTGGAAGCCAAGGTGCAGGCGTTGCTGACTCATGAGAGTCAATTGGAAACCACCATGCGCATGTCGCATCGTCCTCAGGGTGATGCCGACAATGCCATGGTGCAGGAGTTCCGTTCTCGCATCACTGCCGAGGCCCACGATGCAGGACGCCTCGCCGGTGTGGAAACTGGCGAGGCGTTTGCTGCAATTCGAAAGCTGTAACTGGGTGGGGTGATCCGAAAAACAGGACCACCCTTTTCGTCACGTCACTTCTTGGCAGAAGCTCGTTTGGCTACCGCTTTGCGGGCGGGAGCCTTCTTGGCCGCCACAACTCTCTTCACTGCGCGCTTGGCAGGGGCCTTGACGGCAGCATTCTTCCTCACTGTTGCCTTCTTGACCGGAGCCTTCTTCGCAGCAACCTTCCTCACTGCAACCTTCTTGGCTGCTGCCCGCTTGGCCGGAGCCTTCTCGGCGGCAACCTTCCTCACTGCAACTTTGCGAACCCCAGCGGTCTTCTTCACTGCAGCTTTCTTCACTGTGGCCTTTTTAGCGACCTTCTTCACCGCAGCCTTCTTGGCCGGAGCCTTGACGGTTGCCTTCTTCACTGCTGCGCGCTTGGCCGGAGCCTTGGTTGCTGCAGCTCGCTTCGGTGCTGCCTTCTTCGTAAGTGCCATGGTCACTTCCCCTTGATCTTGTTGGGAACCGTTAGTGCTGCTCAGCTCTTACCGTTTACGGCTGCTTTGAACGCAGAACCAGCCGTGAATTTGGGAGCCTTTGAAGCAGGGATTTCAAGGACTGCACCGGTCTGCGGATTGCGACCGGTACGCGCCTGGCGCTCGGAGGCGCTGAACGATCCGAACCCCGGGATGGTGACCTTGTCGCCGCTGCGAACGGCGGTGATAATCGCTTCAACCACTGCGGCCAGCGCCTTGTCGGAGTCAGCTTTGCTGAGATCCGACGCTGTTGCGATTGCGTCGATCAACTCTGATTTGTTCACGCATTCCTCCTGGGACATCTCGATACTTGGCGAGCATTATCAGACAGGAAAATGAATTACAAAGCAAGCATTTCCATTGGGAACGCGACCCACCTTCAAACTATCGCAAAAACCATTGAAAAACATTGACTATTTTTGATCATCGAAAACAACCTCTATTTATACGTGTACAGATTAATTTAATCAGTACGCGTACTACGTGGCTGGGTCAGTGACCAATTCGAGCTCCACGGTGATGCCGTTGAGCACTGCGTTTCCACTCAACGGGTCCACCAGATCGGTGCCGAAGAGGACATTGGTGTTGACTCCAGCATAGCGTTTGGCCACGTTTTGGCGCGTACCTTGCAGACCGTGACCCCACCCATGAGGAAGGCTCACCACGCCGCGCATCACCGTGTCGCTCACTTCCATCGGTGCCACCACGCTTGCCTGCGTCGTACGTACACGTATCTGCTGCCCGTCGCGTGCCCCCAAGTCACGCGCGTCATCGGGATGAACATGCAACGTGCAGCGTTCGCGTCCCTTCACCAACACTTCCACGTTGTGCATCCACGAGTTGTTGGAGCGCAAGTCGCGACGACCCACCAGCACCATCGGAGTTACATCGGGCACACGTCGTAACAACATCGACGCGGCATGCTCCATCAATGACGGCGGGGCCAACTCGATCATTGCGCTGGGCGTACGCAACACATCGGGCATACGTGATTGCAGTGGTCCCAGGTCGATGCCGTGAGGATGAGCAGCCAGCACGGCAAGACTCAATCCATCAGGACGCGTACCAAAACCATCACCGTAGGGCCCGGTCCGTAGCGACAGATCAAGACGACGATCGGGTCCAGGTGCATCACCGAGCATCATCATCAACTCGTCACCATCACGACCTTGCACGAGGGAACCCTCGGCGCCGACACTCACATCGACCTGGGCGCGCAGTTCCACCGTGTCGAGTGCAACCACATCCACATCGGCGCCCAGTCCTCGCGCGATAGCTGTCAGCCTGAGCAGAATCTCCCACTCCGCCAGTTCGCCTGCCGCCAGTTCCACCACCGGCGCCGACCAGTTGGCTACGTTGCGGACGGCCAATTGATACAGCGCAACGTCATAGTGCGAACGGCTGAGCACTCGCGAGCCGGGCAGCAGCACATGAGCATGACGGCTGGTCTCGTTGAGATAGATGTCCACACTCACCATCAACTCCAACGTGTCGAACGCGTCGGCCAACTTCGTGCCGCCTGGTGTGGACAACACCGGATTGCCGGCCACGGTGAACAACGCTCGAATCTGACCGTCGCCCGGTGTGGTGATCTCTTCTGCCAGCGTCACCACAGGGAACTCGCCGTACACCTCGGGGTGCGCTTGCACGCGACTGGTCCATCGGCCGAACTTCACACCGCGCCCCTTACCTCCTTTGCCGCGCATGTTGGCCGAACCGGTGGCCGGACTGGTGAACATGGCACCACCCGGTTGATCCAGGTTGCCGGTGAGGATGTTGAGCACGTCCACCAGCCAACTGGCCACCGTGCCGTGCTCTTGCAGACACGTACCAATGCGTCCGTAAACTGCTGCTCGCGGGGCAGCCGCTAACTCATGAGCCAACCGAGTGATCGTGGACGTTGGTACCGCGCACCAACGCGATGCGGTGTCGATGTCCACCGTGGCCAACAACGTCCGCAGTTCATCCATGCCGCTCACCCACGGCGCCACCCGACCCAGATCCACCAGGCCGTCTTTCACCAACACCGCAGCCATGGCCAACAGCAGCCACGAGTCGGTGCCCGGTCGGATGGGGATGTGCTCGTCGGCATGATCAGCCGTTTTGGTACGGCGCGGATCCACCACTACCACTCGCCCACCGCGCGCTCGTAGGGCCTCCAAGCGTCCCGGAAAGTCGGGAGCGGTCATCAGTGATCCATTGGACTCATACGGGTTGGCCCCGAACAGCATGAGATGGTCCGTGCGATCGATGTCGGCCACCGGTATCGACAAGATGGTGCCGAACATCAGACCGGCCGACACTTGTTTGGGCATCTGATCCACCGTTGATGCAGAGAAGATGTTCTTGGTCCGCAGTGCCTTGAGAAAGGCGCCGTTGTAGAGCAACGCATCGAGATTGTGGGCATTGGGGTTGCCCACGTATACGCCCACCGCATCCCGACCGTGGGCATCCTGGACCAATCGCAGTCGACGGTCGATCTCGTCAAATGCTGCCCTCCACGTCACTTCACGCCACACATCACCATCTCGGATCATGGGTACACGGATACGATCCGGGTCGGCGTCGAGTTGTTTGATGGTGGAACCCTTGGGGCAGATGAACCCCTTGGAGAACACGTCGAGTCGATCACCGCGGATACGCATCACCTCATCGCCGCGCATGGTGATCTCCAAACCGCAGGTGGCTTCACACAGCGGACACGTACGCGTCACCGTCCGAGTTCCGTCTGGGGTACCGCTCTCATCCAGTCCGGTTGCCGTACTGTCATCGGTGAGAGTCATGTCGGAATGGTGGCATTTCTGAGAGGTGATCACCATTCCCTGGCAGGTAAAGTTCTCCTCGTGCACCATGATCCTGACATCAGCTGGTACCCGGTCCCCGATCACGACGACCTCCCCGAAGATCTGCAAAAGCTGTTCGCCAAAGCAGCAGCCAACCTCGGGTTTGTTCCCAACGTGTTCCAGGCCTACGCCTACCGCCCAGATCGTATGCGTGCATGGTTCAATCACTTCAAGCAACTACATGTGCCAACCGAGCATCTATCAGCTGCTGATCGCGAGATGATCGCCGTGGTGGTGTCCATGGCCAACGGCTGCCTCTACTGCTTGGTGGCTCACGGTGCAGCATTGCGTGAGGCATTGGGCGACCCGGTACTCGCCGACCGCATCACCTTGGACTGGCGGCGAGCCGAATTGGACCTGCGCCGTACTGCCATTTGCGAATATGCCGAGAAGATCACGCGTACACCCACACTCACCGGACCCGATGACATCGCCGCACTACAGGGCCTCGGTCTCACCAGCGAAGAGACGTGGGATGTGGCCGAACTGGCCGCCATGTACAACTTCACCAATCGCATGGCCATGGCCATTGGCCAGATGCCCAACCGGGAATACCACAGCCAACACCGCTGACACCGGGCAGGGGATCAGCCGGTGTACGCGGTTACCAGGGTGAGGGCCTTGTCCATGGCGGCGCGCGCACGCACGGAACTGGGTACGCCTGAGTACAACATGGAGAACACCACTCGACGACCCCTGGCGGTCTGAGTGAATCCCGTGAGTGCCGCCACATTGTCGATGGAGCCGGTTTTGGCGCTGACCTTGCCCGACGCCGTGGTGCCACACATGCGGGCGCGCAACGTGCCATCCACACACGAGATAGGCAGCGACACCCGCATCTGACGACCACTGGGCGACGCGTCGAGCTTGGTCATCCAAGCCACCTGTTGGTGCGCCGACGAGCGGTTGATCGATGACAAACCCGACCCATCGGCCATCACCGGATGGGCCACCCCGAAGCGATCGAATTGACGGACCACTGCAGCCACGCCTCCTGCGGCGCTGGGCGTTCCGGCGCCCACCCCGATCTCTTTGAGGATCACTTCGGCGTAGGTGTTGTCGCTCTTCTTCACCATCCGCAGAATCAGCTCGGACAGCGGCGCCGATGTGCGCGTGGCCAGGACCGGTCCCCCCGCGCCGATGGCACCACGTCCAAGTCCGCCGGTGATCACCACGCCCGACTTGGCCAGTGCCGTTCGAAACAGGGCCAGGTTGGCCAGAGCCGGATCGGCCAGTGTGGTTGCATCGCTGCGGTGATTACCGTCCACCAAGAATGCCGACAGCGGGCCCACCTCGCCGGGAACAAACGACTGCTTCCACCCCTCATTCGACACCAGGCGATCAAAGTGCGAGTCATCCACCAACAACCTGCCCTTCACTGAACGCAGACCGGTAGCGGCCACCTCGGCGGCCAGTGTGGTGAGATTGGCTGTACTGAAGGACGGGTCGCCACCGGCTACCAAGATGAGATCCCCATCAAGCACTGCGTCTGTGGTTGATGCACTCGCCCGGACCCTGGTGACGAAGCGATGATCAGCACCGAGTTGCACCAGTGCCGTGCCGGCCGTGTACACCTTCTCGGTCGACGCTGGCGGACGCATATCGGTGCCGTTGAGATCCACCACAGTTTCGCCGTCCACCACAATCACTGCACTACGACCCGCTCCTCCGGTGGCCAGTACGGCGAGCACCTGCTGGCGCAATTGGGCGGGTGTGGAAGCGGCGGCGCCGGTGCCGGGCGTGCCTGGCGTGGTCACCGTGGTTCCCGGGGTAACCGCTGCGGTAGTGGTGGGTGCATCGCTGCCGGGAGGGGCGGGCACTGTGGTGCTCACGGTCGTCGAGGTGGTGGAAGTGGACGGAGTCGTGGACGACGTGGGGCCGGCCTGTATGGGAACAATCGTGGAGGGT
>JAYVGK010000265.1:0-1694 GCA_043772215.1 Acidimicrobiales bacterium
CATGACCCGAACGGCATCGGCTTATCGCCGGACGGCACAATGCTGTACTGGGCCGAAACTTGGCACGGGCGGCTCATGCAGCGCCACATCACGGCTCCCGGCGTGGTCGCCGAGGCCGGACCCGTCGACACCTCGGTGTGTCTGTACGGGTTTCCCGACTTCCAATTGCTCGACTCACTGGGCATCGACAGTGACGGCAACGTATGCGTGGCCACCCTCGTCAACGGAGGCATATCCGTCATCTCGCCCGATGGGAAGTTGATTGACTTCGTGGCTACCGGTGACATTCTCACTACGAACATATGTTTTGGCGGCCCAGATCTTTCCACGGCCTACATAACGGTCTCATCGACGGGCAAGCTGCTCAAAATGCAGTGGCCGCGTCCAGGTGCCAAATTGCACAACCTCAACGTCTGAGACGTATCCAATCCTTCGGTTGCCTCAAACCCTCGTGAGGGTGGAGGGTTGGGTTGTTTACGGTTTTGAGCGCAGTGACTCAGGGATCCAATCGCCGTGGGCGGTCAGTAACTCGTCAACCATTGCCCAGATCTGATCCAGGTCCAGCCCTGCGGCGGTGTGGGGGTCGAGCATCGCTGCGTGGTACACGTGCTCGCGATTGCCGGTGATGATCGCTTCTACCACCAAGGACTGCACATTGACGTTTGTTTGTACGAGAGCCACCAACTGGGGGGGGGAAGTGAACCGATCCGTGTGGGCTGCACCCCATTGCGGTCCACCATGCACGGGACTTCCACCGTGCAGCCTGTTGGCAGGTTGTCGATGATGCCGTCGTTGGCCACGTTGCCATAAATAACGCATGGTTCACCCGTTTCCATGGAGTGAATGATTGATGAGCCGAACTCCACACCACCTCAGGCAACTCGTCGGTTCCGGCGGCGCCCGGGGCCAAAGCTCCCGCAAGCGCGCAGAACAACAGGGGCAAGGCAATCCTGGAGGCGGCAGCTGACCTCACCCAGTTCTTCAACCGTGATGGTGGCGACGAACTGCAGCCCACAGTTGATGCAGCTCTGCTGAAATTTATGGACAATCCCGGTAACGTCGACGCCGTGATGGTTGAATGGCAGGTGGCGGCGTTCATTCTGGTGCCCTTTTTGCTCGAAGCAGCGGTCGTCTTCACGCCGGCTATCCAGGGTGTGCTCCTGTCCTTCACCGAATGGCGGGGGTCGGCACCCCCAATCCCGTTGGTTTGCAGAACTTCCGGGAACTCACCAACGACCCCATTTTCGTCATGGCGTTCAAGGACAATGTCCGCTGGTTGGTGGTGTTTGGTGGGTTCTCCGGTCTACTGGGCCTGTCATTGGCTCTGTCGTTGAAGGCTGAACGGCGGGCCGTGGCGGTGTATCGATCGCTGATCTTCTTGCCGGTGATCTTCTCGTTGGTCGTCACCGCATTGGTGTGGCGGGTGTTGTATGCGCCCGAGGGTTTGTTCAACAATATCTGGCTGGCCGAACCGCGCACGGTGCTGTACGCCTTGGTAGTGGCATAGCTATGACGGACTTCGGGATACATCATGGTGCTCTATCTGGCGGGCTTTACTTCGATCGATCCGGCATTGACCGAAGCGTCACGGGTCGACGGTGCCAATCGATGGCAGCTCTTTCGCAACATCACGATGCCTCAACTCAGCGGAGTCGATTCGGTTGTTTTGGCCGTCATCGTCATCGACGCTCTGC
>JAYVGK010000266.1:0-11448 GCA_043772215.1 Acidimicrobiales bacterium
ATCCACGACATCGCCACCCGGGCGCGCACCAAGAAACTCACCGCCGATGACCTCACCGGCGGCACGTTCACGGTGTCCAATGCCGGCCCCTACGGCATCGATCTCATGAGTTCCATCATCAATCAGCCCCAAGTGGCCATACTGTCCACCACTGCGGTCAAGAAGCGGCCGGTGGTGGTGGAGTTGCCTGACGGTGGTGACACCATCGCCATTCACCCCACCGGGTGGATCGGGTTCTCCTGGGATCACCGGGCCTTCGACGGCGCCTACGCCGCATCGTTTCTGGGCTCAGTGAAGCAACTCCTGGAAACTCGCGACTGGTCGAGCGAGCTGTAGCCGTCGTGGGTGGCCCGCTCCATATTCGTTGGTTGGGACGAGTGACGTATCACGACGCCCTTGCGTTGCAACGGGCGCTGAACGTCGGATCGGCCAATCACTTACTGTTACTGGAGCACCCACCCACCTATACCAAGGGGGTACGGGCCAAACCCGAACATCTGCTGGTGGATCCGGCCACGGTGGGGGCCGAAGTGGTCGACGTGGACCGTGGCGGAGACTTCACGTATCACGGGCCTGGCCAGTTGGTGGGCTACCCCATCATCACCGTTCCCACCCGGGGTAGCGGCAATGGCGGGATGGCCGACACTGCCGCCTACGTATGTGGCATTGAACAGGTGATTATCGATGCCCTCGCCGATCTGGGGTTGCCCGGCGCTACCCGGCGCCACCGACAAGCCGGCGTGTGGCTCGATGCCGACGGGCCGTCGGCGCGCAAGATTGCCGCCATTGGGGTGAAGCTGAATCGGCGCCGCTCGTTGCACGGGTTTGCGCTCAACGTCACCCGTCAGGTGGATGACGGGTTTGCTGGCATCGTGGCCTGTGGCATTGCTGATGCCACCGTCACCTCGTTGGAGGCCGAAGGCATCATCGCCAGTATGGAGCAGGTGGCCGATGCGGTGGCTCAGAGGGCTGTAGCGCAATGGGGGTTCGAGGGCTCCACTCGGGCCGATCTGGCCTGGCGGGTGGTGCCCACGGATTTGGCGGTGTTCACCCGGGAGGCGTCGCTTCCTGGTGGCGAGCACCCTGGGAAACCGTCACGGGGGCGCGAGTCGGTGCGGTTGTTGGGACGCTTGGCCGAGGCCGGGGTAGATTCCTCCACGGCCGTTGGGGTGCGCGATCGCAAGCCGGACTGGATGGTGGTCAAGGCCGACATGGGTCCCGAGTACCGGCGCCTGAAGCAGACCCTACGCAGCCTTGACCTCGTCACGGTGTGCGAGGAAGCGGGTTGCCCCAACATCTTCGACTGCTGGAACGACGGCACCGCCACGTTCATGGTGCTCGGTGAGCGTTGTACGCGCGCATGCGGATTTTGTCTGGTGGATACGCGTAAGCCCCTCGAACCCGATGCCGACGAGCCCCGGAAGGTGGCCGAGGCGGTGGAGAAGCTGGCCCTGAAACATGCGGTGATCACCATGGTGGCCCGAGACGATTTGCCCGATGGTGGGGCCCAGCATGTGGCCGACACCATCCAGGCGGTGCGCGATCGCACTCCCGGTACCCGCGTAGAGGTACTGGTGAGTGATCATCAGGGCGACCCGGCCTCGCTACAGAGCCTGTTCGACGCCCGCCCTGATGTGTTCAACCACAACACTGAAACCGTGCTGCGGTTGCAGCGCGCTGTTCGTCCCAGTGCATCGTATGCGCGCAGCCTTTCGGTGTTGGGGAGGGCCAAGGCGGCTGGGCTCACCACCAAGTCCGGGCTTATTGCCGGTATGGGTGAGACCATCGAGGAGTTGGAACTCACGTTGGTGGACCTGCGGGCGGTGGGTGTGGACATCATCACCATCGGTCAGTACTTGCGTCCCACCGAGCGCCACCTACCGGTGGACCGATGGGTGACCCCGGCCGAGTTTGATCATCTGCGTGCATACGGTGACGCATTGGGTTTTGCCCATGTGGAGTCGTCCCCATTGACAAGGTCCAGCTACCACGCTCGCCAAGGAGCAGAAGCAGCCGAAGCAGCCGGCCCAGTACCCGTGACTCTGGGCGCCCGCCGCACCTGAATTGGTGCATTGAACGGTCGGCTCAGAGTTGGGTGGCGTGCCCAACCATCTTCCTCAGTCCAAGCAGCGGCGATCGGTTCATCTGGGCTCGAACGACGCTTCGTCTCTCGGGTGCACCGGTTGAGCTGATCAAGGAGTGGTGGACGGCTAACACACCCCTAGGGCAGTTCACCAGCTGCCGCCTCCGCCTCCGCCACCTCCACTGCCGACCGAGCCACCGCCACCGCCTCCACCTGTTCCGGAACTGCTGGGAGAGGATGGCAACACGGCGGCGGCACTACGGGTGAAGTCTGACAGTGAACGGCCGAAGTCGTCACCGTTGAAACCCCGTCCACCGGACCCTATCCACCACGGGTACATCGCCGCCCCGCCTATGCCCCCCACTGCGCCAGCCGCACCGAGTAGGGCCAGGCGTTTGGTCCACTGCTCGGCAATACCGAACACCGACGCGTACGCCAGATGGCGTTCCAACGAACCCTCCTTCTCGGCGGCGCGCAGCATGTCGGCGTCGGCTACCTCCAAGAACCGCTTGAACCCCAACGCCCGGCTGGTGAGCGCCGATCCCTTGCTGGTGCGCGCTGGCATGCCTCGAGATGCGGCCAAAAGTGCAATGCCAGCCACCACGATGGGGGCCGCCAGCAACGCTACGTGAGTAGTACCCACGGCCACCGCCGTGAGCAACCCGCCAATGAGAATGGTTGCCGCTGCCGCTCCCGCCCAAATGGCCCGGGTGTACGACGGCTTGCGGTCGTACCAATGGGCGTTGACGGCCTGGGACTCGATCTGGTGTTGGGCCGTGGAGTTGGCGCTATGAAACTGGTCTTTGAGATCCGACAGATCACTCTGGTCGCCACCACCCGGAAACAGGCCAGTGATGATGGTGGTTTCGTAGGGGGCCAGTGTGTCGCCCTTACCGGCGGCCGCATCAGGAATGGCATGGAAGCGCCAGTCCTTGTGACGGCCTTCGCCGAGTTCTTCGATACGGAGATGCCCGCGTACGGCGAGATCCACAATGGTGGCGGTAACTTGTTGGGTACTGGTGGACTCGGTGATAAGAAAACTCAGCTCGGCCGGGGTGAGCCCCTCCGGCGGTCGGTATTCGGGCGGTCCCACGGGGATCTTGGCGTACCCGGTGGTGGTGGCGGCGATGCCTCCATCATTCTGCGAGGCATCCATGGAACCTCCCACGAACGCCGCATCGCGGCCCCGTCGAGACAGCTTGGCCACGGCCGCCAACAGCACTGCCAGCAATCCACCAGCCCCGGCCAGGACTCCCGGCTGATCGGTGCCGAGGCGGCGGGTGAGGGAAAACTTCTCCTCCAAGAGCACCTGCGGCGTGGTGGTGAACGCAGTGGCCGCCATCCCAACCGTGATGGTGAGCCCCTCGCTGGCCGCCAAACTGTGATGGCGGAACACCGCTGCATTCTTCCCCTCCCGCTCGGCACTGTCACACGGTGTGTTGGACCCCGGTTGGCCAGCCGTACAGGTAAGCGACAGCACTTCACCGGGAAGGGTGACGTGCACTTCGGGGGCCCCCTTGGTGACGTCGAAGTCGGCGGGGATGGCGTTCCACACCAGGGTGACTGCCTGAGTGGCAGGGTTCAGCGCGCCCTTCACGTCGAAGCCGATGCGGTAATGGGCGGGCCCAGTGATGACGCGATTCGCAGCACCGATGCGCAGCACCTCAAACGGACCTTCGCGACCCTGTTTCACTGCTGCTGGCGCATCGGGGGAGGTGACCCGGACGTTGTACAGGTCGTAGCGCCGGTCGTAACGATCAGCGCGCTTATCATCGTTGTTGAAGGGTTGCCGCCAAACGATGTTGCGGAAGATGCCGTGACGGGCGGAACTGAAGTCCACCGCAATCGCCTCGGTGACTCCGATGGTGGCATCGGGACGAACCGTGATGTCGCTGCGGTAGCTCGAGATGGTGTAGCCAGCCAACCCACTATTGGTCTGTGCCCCTGACTGCGGCTGCGCTGTGAGCAATATCATGGGTATACCTATGATCAGCGTGCCTATGACACGACGCGTTGTCATGGTGTGATCACCGGGGGAGCGGACGGCGGCAGCGGATCGAGGTTGACCACGGGTACGGAGATGTCGTCGAGGTCGGCCCTGAAGTAGCTCTCCTTGTCGAATCCCAGACCCGGGGCCACCACGCTGCGGGGGAAGGACTGACGTAGATCCTCGTAACGCCGGACGTGACCGTTGTAGAAGCGCCGTGATGCCGCCAGGTCGTCTTCGATGGCGGACAAGTTCATCTGCAACTGGAGGAACTGAGTATCGGCCTTGAGATCGGGGTACGCCTCACGCAGCGCCACCATCTTGGCCAACGGTGCCTCCAATTGCCGATCGGCCGCATCAGCGCCCCGGGGGCCCATCACACTCACGGCCCGCTCACGGGCCTTCACCACGGCCTCGAAGGTAGTGGTTTCGTGGGCGGCGTAGCCCTGCACCACGGCCACCAACTGCGGGGTGAGTTCGGCCCGCTTGGTGATCTGCACCTCCACGTCAGCCCATGCGCCCCGGATGTTGTTGCGCGACTTCACCAGTGGGTTGAACACCCAGGCAATGAATCCAACGGCCAGGGCGATGGCGGTTGCTACGACAATGATCACCCCCACAGTCTGGCCGAAGCGTCCATCGAGGCGGTGCACGCTACGGTCACGGCGATGTCGACGCTGCCCGGATCTGAGTTCGTGTGTTTTTGCCTTGAGTGCGGTGTGTTGCGCTTTGGGCAGTTCACCACCAAGTCCGGCCGTCAGTCTCCCTACTTTTTCAATGCAGGCCTCTTCGATCAGGGTGCCTCACTGGCCCGCCTGGGGCACTTTTACGCCGATGCACTACTGGCCTCCGGAGTGGAGTTCGATGTGCTGTTCGGCCCGGCTTACAAGGGCATCACGCTGGCCGCCGCCACGGCCATCGCACTGGCTCATCGCGGTCGTGATGTGGGGTTTGCGTACAACCGTAAGGAGGCCAAGGACCACGGCGAGGGCGGTCTCCTGGTAGGTGCCCCATTGGTGGGACGGGTGGTGATCGTGGACGACGTGATCACCGATGGGGCCGCCAAACGTGAATCGGTGGAGATCATTCGTGCCGCCGGCGCCACCCCGGTGGCAGTGCTGATTGCCCTTGATCGGGCCGAGCGTGTGAGCGAGGACGGCGAGGCAGTGAGTGCGGTCCAGGCCTTCGAACGGTCCGTTGGTGTCCCCGTGTTGAGCATTGCCGACGTGGGCACCGTGTTGTCGTTCCTGGAGGGCGAAGCAACGTTGGCGAAGTGGTTGCCGGAAGTCCGCGCCTACCGAAAACGTTATGGAGTGTAAGTCTTTACAGCATCTGGGGCCAGCGACCACGGGGGCCGTCGGCTGATAGCAACAACCCAGTGAGGGTGCGGTCGCTATGGCGGGATCGCCACGTCAACATGGCCTGCGCGCATACCAAGACAATGGCCGGGTCCGTGACCTCGGTACGCCAGGTGGGGTCGGCGGCCAGATCGAAGCACCGCCACGACCCGTCCCCGAAATGCACATACGCCGTGCTGTCATTGCGCAGCACCGCCAGGTTCTGTTGGTCCAATGCGTCACCCTCGAGTAACCCGTTGATGTACCAATCGCGCCAGTCGTACTCCCAGTGCGCCGCCTCCCGCCACCCCGTGGTGTCACCTTGGAGTAACGGCTGCAGCGCACATCCGTCGGCTTGCGCTGGTGTCGCCACGCCCATGGCCGTACACAACGTGGGAAGGATGTCCACGTTCTCGGTGAAGTGCTGCACAGTGTTGCCATGGGTGTGCGGCTGGGTGGGGTCACGCACGATGCCCACCACGTGGTAGCTGGACTCGAAGAAGCCGACCTTGTTGATGAGACCGTGATCGCCGAGTTGTTCACCATGATCTGCCGTGACCACGATGAAGGTGTTGTCCCATTGCCCGCTGTCGCGCAGCATCTGCCACAACCGTCCCAATTGGCTGTCCACCTCAGACACCATGCCGAAGTATTGGGCTCGAAGCTTGCGCCACTTGGCCTCATCGGCGGGCGCAGCAAACTCGCGATGGCCCCTCACTGCATCGTGGAAGGGGTGCCCCATGGGGGATGCAGAAATGGGTTCTCCCACGTCGTCTGGGTCGTAGAACGTTGACCATGTACCGGCGGCGGCGTACGGCGGATGGGGTCGCAAGTAGCTGAGATGGGCAAACCACGGTCGGTCTTGCCGTGCGATCCAACTCATGGCTTCATTGGTGACAAATGCCGACACACTGTGCTCGGCTGCCCGGGTGGGCTCGGTCCGCAAGGTGATGTACGCATTGGGGTCCACCTCGTGACCAAGACTGCGTAACCAGTTCAGCCACGGTTCATGGTTGTGACGCAGATCCAAACCCACGTCGAATCCGGGGAGCACTCCTTCGTAGGTGTACAGACGTTCGTCGGTGCGATCGGCCACAAGGCGTGGATCGATGGACTGATCCGTGTAGCCAAACAGGGTGGGGATGTATCCGCCTCGTCGCGCCGCAAGGGCCACATTGTCGAAGCGGGCATCGAGCGGGGTTCCATTGGCCACCACTCGATTGTTGAATTGATAGGTGCCGGTGTACAGCGCCGCGCGCCCCGGTCCACACGGGGCGGCTTGGCTGTAGTGGCGGGCCAGGCGGACCCCCTCAGCCGTCAGGGCATCGAGGTTGGGGGTTTGCACCAGCGGATGCCCAGCCGCCGACAAGCAGTCGCCCCGGAACTGATCCAGCGTGATGAGCACAATGTTTGGACGTTGAACCACGTCCAGACTCAAACATGGGCCTGCGCTCGTCCGCTGCGCTTTCGTGTTCGGCGTCTTCACTGTTCCCACGTCACGACGAAGACTCTACGTGGCCCGTTCTAGAGAAAGGGTGCCACCAGTTCTTCGGTGCGCTCCCAGAGACGCGCCGCCACGGCCATGTCGTTTCCGGCATCGGAGGTTTTGCTGACCTTGCCCCGCACCCAGTACTCACCGGTGATGGCATTGGCACCGGTCGCAGTTGACGACGCCAGTTGCACCATGGTGCGGGCCCCCTTCTCGGGGCCGATGAGCACCAGTCGGACCACCGGCATGAACAGCTTCAGCAGTGGATTGCTGTTGCCGAAACCGGAGTCCACCACTCCCGGATGAAAGCAGTTCACCGCCACGCCCGGCCACCGGCGGGCCAATTCACGCGTGAACAACACGTTGGCCAACTTGGATTGAGAATACGCCGTGAACGCCCTCCACGAACGTTCGCCGTCGAGGTCTTCCACCTGGAGCCGGGCACTGGCATGGGCCACCGACGATGTGGTGATCACACGCCCTGAGGGGTTGGTACGAAGGCGTTCGGCCAAGAGTTGGCTGAGCAGGAACGGAGCCACGTGATTGACCGCCATGGTGGACTCGATGCCATCCACGGTGCGCTCGAATCGCCCGGCAATGAAACCAGCATTGTTGATCAGCACATCAATGTTTGGATACTTTTCGAGCAGTGATGCACCGAGGGTTCGTACTGATGCCAGTGAGGCAAAGTCGGCCACGAAGGCGGTGGCGTTGGGCCCAGACTGCAGCGCCACGTCGCGGGTGCGAGCCTCATTGCGGCCCACCACGGCAATGGTGGCTCCGCGATCTGCCAACTCACGCGCCCCCGCCGCGCCGATACCCGAACTGGCTCCGGTCAGCACCACCACGGTGCCTTGCATGCTGATGTCATCGGCCGTGGTCATCCGTTCATCATTGCTCATCAAGGTTGAGTAGCAGGGTGGGTAGCGGCAGCAATGTTGGCGGCAAAGGGGAACCGAGCAGGGCCCATGCATCGTCGGATGTCATAACACCCACCTGCTGCACCCAACCATTGCTGTCCCGTCCTGGAGGACCAAGCCATGCGCACCAATGATCAGCCGCTCTCTCGTCGTGACCTGTTGCGCCTTCTCGGTGTGGGCCTCGGAGCCACCGTGCTCGGCGGAGCAGTCGCAGGCCGGGCCTCCGCTCTGCCCAACAGCCTGTTGAACAACCCTCTGAACAACCCGGGCACGGCCACCACCGCACCCACCTGGGGTGTCGTTGGCGGAACCAATCCCGGCCAGACCCCCATCACCCCCACCACCCGAGTTCCTGTCCCGCCGCCACCGGACTTTGCTCGAATCATCGAGCAGGTGGTGAACATGCCCTTCGATGATGATCTGGTATCCCGGGCTCGCCGTTACGGCCTCGACGTCCTCAACGTCACCTGGGAGGACACTGGCCGCGATCAGGGCTCATCCGTTGGCCCCAACATCTCCGACCTCACCCTGCAGGTACGCGAGCCCGTAGATGGCGGTGAGCGCACTCACCTGCTGCCGGTACTGCGCTTTCCCAACTTCAACGACACCACCGCCGATGTCCGGATCGACAAGTTATGGGTACGAGTGGGCAATCAAGACAAGCGCACATCCATGGTGACGGTGCCGCTGGCCGAACTACTTTCAAATATGCGCGCATATCTATCGGACCCCTACTCCTTGCCCAGCAGCGGCAACTTCCTACGAAAGCGCGACACCCACGCGTTGGTGTCAGCGCAGCACGTGTTCATGCCGCTACCAGCCACCGGCAAAGCCGAATTCACTCCGGTGCTCTACAACTATCAATCCAGTCAGGGAAACCCTGCAGTGCTGACGCTGCTCATCACCCGGGAAGGCACCAGCGCCACCATCATCGAGAACTACTCCGGCGATCAGAGCTACCAGAGTTGGGGCCAGCAGTTGTTCTTCAACAACAAGGGCCAACGCACCACCTTCACGGCCGAGCGCCGCAGTGCCGTCAAAGGACGGGTGGACTCGGGTAAAAGCACTGCCGGCGATGCGGGTGCCCTGGATTCTGGTGCAGACATGGTGCTGATTGTGCAGATACCACTGATCCATCGCACCGACGTGTATCCCTCCAGTCCATCCGGCGTCGGAGGCAGTGCCGAGGGCGTCGCTGCCGCACCGAGTGCTGGTGTCTCAGCCCAAAAAGAAGCTCCTGTCGAACGCCGACGCAGTGATGTGGAAGCGGCTGTCATCGGTCACGGTGAGGATGGCGGCCCATTCACCGAAATGCAAGGCAAGAGCCTGGAGCGTGACGAGCAGTTCCCCATCCGAGTCACGGTGCAGTTCTACCGGGCCACCAGCAACGGTGTGGTGTCTGATGCCGATCTCAACGACGTGAAGATGCAGATCGACTCCGTGTACCGCAACGGTGATGCCATTGGTTCACTGGTGGTGCCCACCAACGATCGGCCCCGGCCCACTGCTTGGAAGAAGGGCCGAACGCCGTACAAGGCCTGAGAACACGGTACCCAAGCCAGCCGGGAACAAGGCAACCGCAACGATCAAGGTGCCGCCGAAGATCACGTTGTCGTTGAGATTGATTCCAAGTCTGGCGGACAGGTACGGCAGGCCCACCAGCAATGCGCCACCCACCACGGCGCCGTTGATGGTGGCCAGTCCGCCCACCGTGGCGGCAGCGTACAGATGGAGAGAGAACGACGATTCAAAATTGGTATGGGCCGCAAAGGGGCTTTGGATCATCAACAGAGCTCCGGCCACCCCGGCAATGGCGGCGGAGCAGCCGAACATGGCAATGATGTAGCGACTGGCCGGAACCCCGTTGGCCACTGCCGCCAGTTCACCGTCGCGCACCGCCAACACCCCCCGTCCCACCCGACCCACCGTGAGGTTGCGCACCAAGACGAACACCATCGCGGCGACCGCCACCGCCACCAGGTAGAACCAGCGTCCATCGGCTCGTCGGCCTTCGCCCAACCACGTGGGAGCAACCCAGGCCGCAGTCGACCCCTTGCCGTTGGGCCCGTTGGTGAGGAACCCCAACCGCTTCACGATGGGCCCGAACGATGCCCCGAGCGCCAATGTCACCAACGCCAAGTGCAATCCCTTGATACGCAGCGCTGGCACTCCCACCACCAGGCCCACGGCAAAGCACACCACAGCGGCAGCGGGGATGGTGGCCACGATGGGCCAATGATGATCGGCCGACAGAATCACTGCGGTGTATGCGCCGGTGCCCACGAATGCGCCATGGCCGAGCGCCACCCGTCCCAGGTAACCGCCCATCAGGTTCACTCCGAGCACCGCCACAGCCATCGCCACTGCGGTGGTGACGATCCGCAACGAGGGTGACGGCAGCAGGATCGGGGCCACCAAAGCCACACTCACGACTATCACCAACAGCGCCGTCATTCGAGCGTCGCGTCTCCGGTTCATACGCGCACCACATGAGGGCGGCCGAGTAAACCTCGGGGCCGGACATACAGAACTACCAGCAACAAGGCGATGGATACCAGGATGCTGACATCGCCACCGATAGCCGGTACGTAGCCACCCGCCATCGTCTGCACCACCGCCAACACGAGTCCACCGAGGGCGGCCCCCACAGGGCTGTCGAGGCCGCCAATGGTGGCGGCGGCCAGCGAGAACAGGAAAAGTCGCGTCATCATGTTGGGCTCCAGCAGCGTGGTGTTGGCCACCAACACGCCGGCCAGGGCGCCGAGCGATCCAGCCATGCCCCACCCGAGTGCGAGGGTTCGCTCCACATGGATACCGGTCAGTTCGGCACTGTCGCGATTCGAGGTGATGGCCCGGAAGGCCAGTCCCAGCCGAGTGAAGCGCATGAGTGCGGCGAGGGCCAGTAACACCACCACCATGGTCACGGTGATGCCGATGTTCTCGAACCACAGGCGCGCTCCCCCCACCGACACATACGCGTCCGCGCCCTGGGGAAACGGCGTGGGGAAAGCAGAAAATCGAGTGCCCACGCTTTGGCCCACCAGACCGTTCAGCAGCAGGCTCGCCCCAATGGTGGCGCCCACCACCGCCGTCACCGGACGCTGAGAGGACCGCCCCGACAGCAACCGGTGCACCACCAACGCAATGAGGAACCCCACCACCATGGCGGCGATGAAGGCGGGTATCAACGGCCACGGTGTACCCAGATGTTGGTGAGCCCATGTACCGAACATCAACCCGCGTGGCTTGGTGGCCAGTGTGAGGGCCACATAGGTGGACACCATGGACGCCTCTCCCAGGGCAAAATTCAGTTGCCCGCTGGCTCGGTACACCAGTGACAGGGCCACGGCCAGGGCGGCGTAAATGGATCCGTTGCCAAGGGCATCGAAGATCCGCTGGACGAACAGCTGCATCACCGCAGTATGGCCAGGCGCAACGGGCCGGCCCAATTGTGAAGGTGCGCGAGAGTGTGTGTCATGTCGTACGGATCTTCAACTGGAACAGCAATCGGGTCAGTGACGGGTATCAGCGGCCGTCAGGAGCGCCTGGACCATGTTCGCAAGGCCATGATCGCCAAGAACGTCGACGTCCTGCTGTTGTCGCTGGGGGCGGACCTGCCGTGGCTCAGTGGG
>JAYVGK010000267.1:0-6789 GCA_043772215.1 Acidimicrobiales bacterium
GGGCTCTTGCCACCGCATTCCAACGACACCGACTTCATGTTGGACTCACCCGCATAGCGCAGAAACAGTTTGCCCACCTCCCCGGATCCGGTGAAGCCGATCTTGTCCACGTCGAGGTGACGGCCCAAGGCTTGCCCGGCCTGTTCACCCATACCGGGCACCACATTGAACACCCCGTCGGGTATGCCCGCCTCCGCAGCCAACTCCGCCAACATCAGCGCGCTTAGCGATGTTTGTTCAGCCGGTTTGAGTACCACCGAGTTGCCGGTGGCCAGCGCCGGTCCAATTTTCCAGGCGGTGATGATCAGCGGATAGTTCCACGGCACCACCGCTCCCACCACACCCACCGGCTCCCGGGTGATGGTGGCCAGTACGTCGGCACGGGTGGGAGCCACCTCGCCGTAGACCTTGTCGATGGCCTCGGCGTACCACTGGATGGTGGTTGCCGCATTCAGGGTGTCCACGTTGACGCCATCGTTGATGGGGTGGCCGGCGTCGAGTGCTTCCACCAAGCCCAGGTCCAGCGCCCGCTCTCGCATCAGTGTGGCCATGCGCAGCAGAACGGCCTTGCGCTGCTGTGGGGTTTGCAGGCGCCAACGGCCATCTTCGAATGCCACCCTGGCGGCCCGTACAGCACGGTCGACATCCTCGTTGTCACACGACGCCACCCGGGCCAGCAGCGTGGAATCACGAGGGGCAAAGGTGTCGAAGGTGGCTCCTGATGCGGCATCCACGAACTCACCGTTGATGAATGCCTGCGATCGCGGGGTGATGGTGGCGGCCGCAGCGACCCACTCGGCAAAGGTACGTGTGCTCATGATGTCCCCTACGTGAACTTCTACTTGACTTCGAAACGGGCGAGTGCGGCGGTGTCGAGCTGGATACCCAGGCCCGGGCCGGAAGGCACCACGATGTCACCGTCGGAATTGACCCTGACTGGTTCCACCAGCATGAAGTCGCGCCGTTCGGGCGTCCATCCAGGAGGGTCGTAGGGAAACTCGAAGTACGGACCAGCCCCCACTCCTGCAGCGACGTGGACATTGGCCAGTACACCAATGCCATTCGTCCAACTGTGAGGAGTGAACCAGCGATTGCGCGCATGGGCCAACTCCGCCAACGTCCGTGCGCGTAGCATTCCCACGGCTAGCACCACATCGGGCTGATATACGTCGAAGGCATCGTGGTCCATGGCATCGAGAAGCTCGGAAAATGAGCGCATCATCTCGCCCGCCGCCACTCGCTGCCCCTCGGCGCGCAGTTGTTGGTATCCCCGCAGATCGCCGTACGGCAGCGGCTCCTCCATCCACAACACATCCATCTCCCGCAATGCCGATGCAGTTCTCCGAGCGCGCGGCACGTCACTGGCCGGCGCGATGTCGCCAGCCATCCGCCACGCCTGGTTCATGTCCACCATGATGTCCATGGAGTCGCCCACCGCATCGCGCGTGGCCCGCACGGCCGCCAAGCCTTCATCAATATGGCGGCGATCGATACGGATCTTGAGAGCCTTGAAGCCCTGCGCCCGTAACGCCAAGGCCGACTCGGCCCGTGCTGCCGGAGCCTTCAGTTCGCCGCACGAAGCGTATGCGCGCAGACGATTTGTGCTGTTGCCGAACAGTACCGACACGGGCTGACCGGTGACCTGGCCGATGATGTCCCACAGCGCCACCTCCAACGGCCAATACCTACTGCCGTGGAACGCCGCCGTTTCCAACCGCTTCACTTGATCCACGATCTGTAACGGATCGGTGCCGATGAACAGGTGCTCAAAGTCCTCGAAGCCGCCCATGATGTCGCCGGAGCCCACGCCAATGAGACCCTCATCCGTATGTACATATACCACCACGGCGGCAAAGCTCGTCCTCGGTACCGGGTCCCACGCAGCATGGAAAGGCGGGTCCAACTCCAGCATCAAACGTTGGATGCGAATCTCGGTGATCTTCACGAACGGTTCTCCCGGGAGTTGCTGTTGACGAGAGGTTAGCCAGTCTCTTCGAGGCTTGCTTCCCGAAATTACTGTGGTCTAAACCCCAGATCAGCCGTACAGTGTTGCGGTGAGCGCAACGTCAGGACGTCGAACGGATCTGGCATCTTCGTCTTCCGGGTTGAGCAGAGATGTGTCGCTGCTCCAGGGTTTGGCGTCGGACGAAGCCCGGGCTCACGGTGGCATCGGGGTGGTTCGGTTGGCAGCGATCGTGGGGCGCGACAAAAGCCAGGTGTCGCGCGCCTTGCGAGCCTTGGAAAGCAACGGTCTGGTGGAGCGTGACGCTCGAACCAGGGAGTACCGCCTCGGTTGGGAGATCTACGCACTTGCCGCCCGGGTGGCCGATCATCGATTACTGCAGGAAGCGCAACCGGTACTCCAGGGGTTGGCCAACCAATTGGGCGAATCGGCGTTTCTATGCGTCCTCAGCGGAGTGGGGGTGCTCACGCTCATTTCCGTGCCTCCTCCAAACCATGCGTTTCGGGCCACGGGTTGGGAGGGTCGACGCGTGCCGGCCCACCTCACGTCAGCGGGACGGGTTCTGCTGGGTGACATCGATGACGACGAACTCACCCGTCGCTTTGCTGATATGTCGTTCGAGGGGGGCGGCCCGGGTCAACGGGTGCATGACCTTTCGGGGTTGCGCCGCTCCATTCGCGCCGCTCGTCAGGAGGGGGTCGCATTGGTGGATGAGGAGTTCGAGGCGGGTCTGGTGGGAGCGTCGGCCCCGGTGCGCGACTTCACCGCAAGAGTGGTGGCCGCCATCAACATCAGCGCCCCGCGTGATCGCCTTGGCAAACGACTGGCCAGTGCCGGGGAGGAGACGGCGACCGCCGCACGAGAACTATCACGACGCCTTGGCCACTCCCCACAGGCCAACCCGTCGCAAAAGTCCATCACTCGCCCAGTGGTCCACCACGCCCCAGAGTTTTGCGACAAGCTCAACTCGTAGCAAAACTCCCTCACCAGTCACGAGATTTGCGACGGGATCAACTGGGAACGCTCAGTTGCGGGCCACTTTGGCCCAGGCGATGTCCTTGTCCACGCGGGGTTCGCCGGGGAGTCCGAGTACCTGCTCGCCGAGGATGTTGCGCATGATCTCCGATGTGCCGCCCTCGATTGAATTGGCCCGGGTACGCAGGAAGGCATATCGAAGCCCACGTCCGCTTCCGGTGATCTGCAACTCCTCCGCCCGACGGAATGTGTAGTCGTAGCCGACCTGACCGTCCATGCCCATGAGGTCCACACAGAACGAATACACCTCCTTGTTCAGCTCGGCGCTAGCCAGCTTGGCCACTGAGAACTCTGGCCCCGGGTTCCCCACACGAGCAGCCTCAGCCGCCCGGCGATTGGTGAGCCGGCCAACCTCCCCACGGCACCACAGCTTCATCAACTCGTCGCGCTGCGGCGCTCGACGCGCATCAGGCGCCAAGCTCTGCCACAAGGCAACTGCATCACGAGCAACACCACCCTTCTTGGCCTCGCCACCGCCCCCACCTCCGATCTCGGCCCGCTCGTTCATCAGCGTGGTGAGCGCCACTCGCCACCCCTCGCCCTCGGCCCCCACCCGATTGGCATCGGGGATATGAGCATCGGTGAGATACACCTCGTTGAACTCGGCCTCACCGGTGATCTGGCGCAACGGACGCACCTCCACCCCTTCGGAATGCATGTCCACGGCGAAGTACGTCATGCCCTTGTGCTTGGGAGCATCGGGGTTGGTACGGGTCACCAGCATCCCCCAATCGGCCAAATGCGCCATGGTGTTCCACACTTTCTGCCCGTTCACCAGCCACTCATCACCATCGCGCACCGCCTTGCACGCCAGGCCGGCGAAGTCACTGCCGGCACCCGGCTCGGAAAACAGCTGACACCAGCGTTGTTCACCGGTGAACATGGGTCGCAAGAAGCGCGCCTTCTGCTCGTCGGTGCCATGCGTGACGATGGTGGGCCCGGCCAGTGCGATGAAGAACGTGGTGGGGTCCTGGGGTGCCGCCCCGGCTTCTCGTAGACGCCGCTCCACTGTGCGATTGAGGTCCGGTCGCAGGCCCAAACCGCCGAATCCCACCGGGAAATGCACCCACGCCAGGCCGGCGTCGTAGCGGGCCCCCCGGAACGCAATGTTGTCCATAGTGGTGGGATTGAATGCCGCCAGCAGCGCGGTCATGGCCGCGTCCACCGTTGCTTGCGCAGTGAGGGTTTCGGCAACGAGAACGTCAGTCATGTCGCATCATTGCTCGCCGCCGCCTACGAAGTCACACCGAGGCCGCTCGTCCGCCATTGGTCGCGACAGTGGGCGTGACAGTGGGCGCGCCCCAACGAAGCTCAACGGCGTTCCCGGCGTACGGCCGCCAGGTAGTTGTACACGGTGACCTTGCTGACATTCATGGCGTCGGCCACCACTTCCACCGCACCGCGAAACCGGAAGGCGCCGCGCTCATCCAACAGGCGCGCGGCCTTCTGCTTCTGGTCACGCGCCAGTTCATCGAGTTGGCCGCCCAATTCTTGCTCCACCTGATCGATGAGCCGATCCAGGCCCTGGGTGAACTCGTCAGCGGTGGACTGCGCCCGCAGACCTCCCACCACCTCGCCCTGCCACTGCATGGGCGTATCCGTGGAGCGCATGTGATCCGGGGCAATCAGCTCGGCACCGGTGGCATCGAGCAGCGGCGCCAAGGCGGCCAGGAAGGCCGCACTGCGATCAGTGGGTCCGCGCAGGCGCTCCACCTGGACCGACAACACCGTGGCCCCGTTGGCCAGCGACGCCACCATGGCCGGCTCCAACGAGTGCAGGATGGCGGGATGCTCCCCCTCGATGGTGGTGCCAAACGGGCCCATGTCCACATCCAACCCGCGAGCCTTCAACTGATCCACCAATGCCGTGACATGGGGGCCTGGGCTGCCCTCGGTGAAGGGCTCCACGGTGAGCTCGACTCGGATCCGCACCCCCACACCCTATGCACCCCACGGGCTACCGTCCCGGCGTGAGCCCCGAGACCCCCCACCCCTGGTTCCTGGCCATCGATCTTGGCAGTGGGGGCACCAAAGCAGCGGCTGTGAGCGTGGACGGCACGGTACTGGGCGCTCAGTTCGCCAGTACCCACACGGTGCTCGGTCCCGACGGGTCCGCCACGCAGGACGTCCATGCATGGTGGACGGGAATGGTGGACGGGATACGAGCGGTGCTGGCATCGGGCACGGTGCGACCCGACGACTGCGCCGGGGTGGGAATCACCGGCCAATGGGGGTCCACTGTGCCCGTCGATGCGGGACTGAACGCGATTGGACCGTGCATCATGTGGTCCGATGGGCGGGGTGCGCCGTTCTCGGGGGCACTGGTGGGGGGACGGTTAGAGGTGTCGGGTTATGACCTCACCAAGTTGGCCACCTGGATCCGCCTGACCGGAGGTGCTCCGTCACCTCAGGGGGCCGATCCCACCGGCCACGCCCTCCTGCTTCGTCACACCCAACCGAAGGTGTACCAGTCCGCCGCGTGGCTGATGGAGCCGGTTGACTACATCGGCATGCGCCTCACCGCTGTGGTGGCAGCCACGCCCGCATCCATGATCCTGTCGTGGCTCACCGACAATCGCCCCAACGCCGCCCACGGCTATCACCCCAAACTGGTGGCACTGGCCGGTCGTGACCCCGGCCGCCTTCCCCGCCTGCTGCCCACCGGCTCGGTCCTGGGGACACTGAGTGCGCCAGTAGCTGCGGAGTTGGGCCTTCCCGTCACCGTCTCGGTGGTGACCGGCATCCCCGACCTCCACACCGCTTGGCTGGGGTCGGGGGCGGTGGGCGACTACCAAGGGCATCTGGCCATCAGTACATCGGCATGGGTGTCGGCCGCCGTTCCGTTCAAGAAGACGGACATCAAGGCCTCAATGGCCACCGTGCCGGCATTGCGACCGGGGGCATTTCTGATTGCCAACAATCACGAAACGGGAGGCGCCAGCCTGCGCTGGTTCCGCGAGCAGATCCTCGCTCCACACGACGCACTGTCCACCGGTCCGGTCCCCACCTATGAGCAGATCACCGAGGCCGCAGCGGTAGTGCCACCGGGTTCTGGTGGTGTCATCTTTGCCCCATGGTTGAAGGGTGAGCGCTCGCCTGTGGATGACCGGCGGCTGCGGGCCAGCTTCGTGAACGTGTCGCTGGAGACCACACGTGTGGCGATGGCCCGGGCGGTGTTGGAGGGCGTGGCCTACAACGCCCGCTGGTTACTGGAGGCCACCGAGAAGTTGGCCAAACGGCCGTTGACGCCATTGCGACTCCTTGGCGGTGGCGCCCAATCACCGCTCTGGTGTCAAATTCATGCTGACGTCATCGGGCGCCCCATCGAGCAGGTGAGCCAGCCCATGCACGCCAATGTACGCGGCGCCGGCTTGTTCGCAGCGTTGAGTCTGGGGACCACATCGCTGGAGCGGATTGCACAGGGAGCCTTCGTTGCCCGTACGTTCCATCCTGATGCCGCCGCCCGACTGGCTTACGAGCCGCTCTACAGCGAGTTCACCAAGCTCTTCAAGCAGCAAAAGGCCATGTACCACCGACTGCACAAATGACCGCACAACGACTGAACGGAATACCCACCCCATGATTTCCAGAGTGCTGATCGCCAACCGAGGCGAGATTGCCGTCCGCATCGCCCGGACCTGTGCCGACCTGGGAATCGCCACTGTGGCTGTTGCTCCGGCTGATGACTTGTCATCTGCGCACATACGATCGTCCGACACGTATGTGGAACTCAGCGGAGTGGGGGTGGCGGCCTATCTCGACGCCGACCAGTTGATCCGGGTAGCCGTCGA
>JAYVGK010000268.1:0-2989 GCA_043772215.1 Acidimicrobiales bacterium
CTGAACTGCATATGCTTTTCCGAATCGGGTTCCGTTTTGGCGAACACGGTGGTGAACGCTGCTCTCGACGCCCCGGAGGTGAACCACTTGTGGCCATTGATGACCCATTCGTCGCCGTCGAGATATGCGGTGGCCTGCATCCGGGTGGGATCACTGCCGGCCACCTCCGGCTCGGTGAGGCCTACCGACGGATACACATCGCCATTCACCAATGGCTTCAAGAAGCGTTCACGTTGTTCGGTGCTGGCATACAGATTCATCATGATCGAGTCCTGCATGCTCACCGAGCCCACGGCCACCTGCCCGTACTCGGAACGGCCAATGATCTCGTTCAAAAACACGAAATCCATGAACGGCAGTCCGCCGCCACCAATGTCGGCAGGGTGCCCTAGCGCCCACAGACCTCTGCTCTTGGCCTCTGCCTTGAGTTCGGCCATCACTCCCGTGGAACGGCGACTGGCCGCATCACCCGGACCCCGCACCCCAATGGATGTCTCTTCGCCTCGGGCTTTGGCGGCCTCGTAGAGCTCCAGCGGTAGACCGGTGTCGGGATGGAACCCGTGCTCGGACTGACGTTCGAGTTCCGGCTCGGCCTTGAACACCACGTTGTCGATGAAGTCCTTCATCCGGGCCCGCAATTCGCGGACCTCGTCACTCATGCCGACCTGTGTCATGGCGTTCTCCGTTCGATGGGCTCAAAATGGGCGAGGTGATGCTTGCAGTTCATGATCGCGCCTCCGACGCATCGTGGTCGAATGCGGTTCATCGTCTGTGGAAGGGGTAGAAGGGAGGTCATGAGCACACCGGAGAAGGACATTGAGGAAAAAATCGCCGAACTCGAAGCCGAGGACCGCCATGTGACCGAGGTGATTGATGCCGCCCGCAAGCGGGTCACCCCGGAACACCACCAAACGTTTGCCGACGAGGGCGAGGATGATTTGGAGAACGTGGGCCACAAAATCACGCCCGCTTAATCGATTCCGCCCCCGATGTACGAGTCGTGGCGCCAGCCGTGGGAGCGCTACGGAGCGTTGGTACAGGCCGTGGCGCTGTCGCTGGAGTCGGGGGTATCGTCAGCCAACCGTGCAACAGTTTCGGCGGCAGCGGCGGCATTTCAAGGCGAAGGGGAGCACTTCGACCCCGTTGCAGCCCTAGTGGCCCCACTGTTGCTTCACCGATCACGGGGTGAGCGCCGGGTAGCGGCTTCGGTCATGGTGGCCCACGGTATAGGCGAGGACCGAGCCCGGGTCATCACGGGGGCCAGGGGTCAACTGCGCCACGATGTAACCGCTGCGAGTGCGCCGTCATTGATTGCCTTTGACGAACTTGCCAGCGCAGTGGGTCTGCTTAATTCTGTTCAGGCCGTGGTGACAGCGTCTCCTCGACGGAATTCGGCAGCGGCCATCGTCGTGAGTGTGAGTGTGATTGTGATAGCGGCGGTTGGGGGCGTGAGTTGGAAGGCGCAGCACCAGAAACCGGGGCCAGCTGCTTACCTACTCTGGCCACGAAGCCATGGGTACTGGTGTCGGCCCGAGCCACGGGACCCATTCCGATGCGCATTCAGGCCCCACTGGTCCAGACCCTCAGCTCCGGCTACTCCATAAGCGTACAGATCACCATCGGCGACGAGGTGGAGCAATTTTTGGAGCCCGAACTCGGAATGGTCACGGATCACTCGGAGCACATGGCGGACGAAGCATGGTTTGCGGCGGCCCACGCCCAAGTGACGAACATGGGAAAGGGGAAGGTCGAGGCTCACTGGCGCGAGCAGGGCCACAATGTGGTCTTGGAGAGC
Organism: Acidimicrobiales bacterium; assembly: GCA_043772215.1. Lineage (GTDB taxonomy): Bacteria > Actinomycetota > Acidimicrobiia > Acidimicrobiales > JANYDT01 > JANYHQ01. Next base: position 1,796 of record JAYVGK010000268.1, read on the forward strand.
CGAGGCTTGTCAGTTGCCAAGATCCGAAGCTTGGTGGCCGGACTGGTGCCTCAAGCCGATTTCCTTCGGTTCGGTTTCGATCACCCGGCGTGGAATGAGTCCCACACGGGCGGTGTGGGAGAACCAGTACTCCGGGATGTGCGGGGGTTGACGTGGTTGGTGTTCCGTTCCACCGAGCATCCTCAAGAATTGGTCACGGTCCGTGCCGTGCCGGTGTCATTGGCATCGTCGCCCAAACGGAACATCCCCGTTGGTGGAAGGGCGCTGCTGATCAAACGGGGCATCACGGCGTATGTGCGAACTGGTGGTCCGGTGAGCGGGGTGTTCTGGTTCGACGACAAAGCCGGCTTGGTGGTGAAGATGATGGGCAACGACCAGTCGCCGGTTGCGGGAATCGAAGAACTGGCAAAATCTCTTTCGGTTGGAGACGCCAGAAAATGGTTGGATGCGGCCGGACCATTCAATCTCTCCCTGGCCGCCGGCACCCCTACTGGCACGTTCACTCTGGGTCCATTGCCAGTGACGGTGAACGCCAACCGCAGCACTGATGGAACAGTATGTGTACTGAAAGTATGCACCACGATGGACGAACAGTCCTCAGATGCCGAGTCCGCTGATCTCATCATCGCAGGGCACTGGTGGCACTTGGAACACTCTCTCAATGCACTTCCTGCCCCCACGTGGCGTGTCGCACCGGCTACCGCCTTGGCGGCCAGCTACGAAATAGCCGACACCACAGGCAGCTTCAGATGGCGGGCACTCGACCTGGGTACCACTGGCCGTGCCGTACGCCGAGGAGACGATGATTTCGCCTTCCCCCGCCCCCTCGGCTGACCGTCCCCCCTTGTCAATGTCACAGGTAGGGATTTACGTGTCGCTGAACACCACGCTCACCTGTTCCTCTGGTCGACGCTCCTCCTGCATGGCTTTCATGGCCAACACCCGTCGATCAGCATCGGTGAGCGGTGGTTGGACCAGCGACCGGGGCCACAAACGATCCAATCGCACCACGGTGAGTTCAGCGGCGTACAGCATCACCTGGGACCCGATCACCAGAAACGAAATGAGGCCCAACGCCGCACCAATGGCCCCATAAAGCTGTGAAGAGCGTCGCAACTGGTGCTGTACCAATCGCACTCCCACCATCTGCAGCAATTGCCACCCGGTGCCAGCCACCAGGGCCCCGGGCCATAG
>JAYVGK010000269.1:0-1811 GCA_043772215.1 Acidimicrobiales bacterium
TCATCGGCCGAGTGCCTCGTACCGCGTTCGAGGTAGTGGTCCGCTCGCTGTCGGGCGCGCCCGTTGTCATCCGTAACGCGCCATTGGAACGAGACGGCACCCCCATGCCCACCCGGTTCTGGTTGGTGGGCCCGGTGCAGATTGCTGCGATTGGACATATCGAGGCGGCCGGCGGGGTACGTCGTGCAGAGTCAGAGGTGGCCGCCGACGAGGTAGCGGCCGCCCATGTCCGCTACGGCGCCGAACGCGATGCCTGCCTCCCGCCCGACTGGGACGGTCCGGTTCCCAGCGGTGGTGTGGGCGGTACTCGCCAAGGCGTCAAGTGCCTGCACGCCCACTACGCCTGGTATCTGGCCGGCGGCGATGATCCCATCGGCCGATGGACGCAATCTCAACTCGACCCGGCCGGCACACTGGGGCTGCGCTCCTCCGCTTCGCTTCGGTGCTCGCCCGGCCTCACGACTCCCTACGGTCGCGACCCGGCCGGCACACCATGAGCACCGCTGCGGTGGCGGTCATCGATGCCGGCACCAATTCCATGCGAATGCTGGCGGTGGATGCCAGCGGTGGTGAGCTCAGCCGCCGAGCCACGGTCACTCGCCTCGGTGAACGGGTCAATGCCAGTGGCGTGCTGTTGGACGAAGCCATTGAACGTAACCTCGCTTGTCTGCGCGCTTATAAACATGAACTCGATGATTTGGGGATCACCGAGGTCCGCATGATTGCCACCTCGGCGGTTCGGGACGCAACCAATCGCCAGCAGTTCATGGAAGCAGCCGAGGAGATCCTCGGGCTACGCCCTGAACTGCTGACCGGAGCAGAAGAAGGCGCGCTGTCATTTGCCGGAGCCACCGCCGGCTTGCATCCACGCCTCGACGAATGGCATGAGCCCACTCTCGACATGGTGGTGGACATCGGTGGGGGTTCCACCGAATTCTCTGTTGGCATTCCGGGTGCTGCGCCCCTCGGGGTGTGGAGCCTGGACGTGGGATGTGTACGACTCACGGAGTTGTATCTGGCCTCGAACCCACCCACACCGGTGGAGCTGTCGGGGGCCATTACCGTGGTACACGCACATCTCGATGATCTGCAGCGTGAGCTGCCGCTCGTCAACAACGCAACCCGTCTCATCGGTGTCGGCGGTTCGATCACCACGGTGGCGGCCATCGAACTGGGCCGATACAACCGGGATGAAATTCATGCCATGTCGCTGTCGAAAGCGGCAGCCGAAGACGTGTTTCGGACCGTGGCCACGGAGCGCGCCGTGGATCGAGCATTCAACCCCGGCCTCGATGCTGACCGCGTTGCCACCATCGTGGCGGGGGCTGCCATCTTGGTGACGGTGCTGCGCCATCTCGGTCTTGATGGACTCATCGTGTCGGAGTCAGACATCCTTGATGGGGTCGTTGCTGCCATGCGTTCAACGCAGTGAGTATCACCGAAGCCCAGGTGGTGGGGCCTCGGCCCGGTACCGCCCGGGCGGCTCTGGCCCAGCGCGATTTCCGGGTGCTGTTCACCGGAGGGTTTGCCTCCAACGTGGGTACCTGGATGCAGAACGTGGTGCTCGGCCCGTTCGCCTACAAGTTGTCGGGTGGGTCTGCCACCTTTGCCGGGCTTGTGGTGTTTGCCCAATTGGGTCCGCTGTTGTTGCTGTCCATCCCGGGCGGCGCATTGGCCAACCGGGCCAGCCGCAAGCCATACATGATATGCGCGCAGAGTGAACAGTTGTTGTTCGCTTTGGCCCTTGCCTATTTGGCCACCCAGGCCGCTCCGTCCAAGATGTTGGTGGTACTGGCCGTGCTGGGCGGTGG
>JAYVGK010000270.1:0-8059 GCA_043772215.1 Acidimicrobiales bacterium
CCATCGGAGCGTGGCACTTGTAACGCCACCCCACCCAGCGTGAAGGACACCGTGCCGATACCTGCGATTGCGGTGAGGGTGAACGTGATCTGAGCAATGACCAGCAATTGCTCGGGGCCGAGCAGAGCCGAGAACGGTGGCCCCAAATCCACTGATGCCTGTCCGCCGCTGCTCGTGGCACTAAGGACAACGCCAGGGTCGAGTAGCGCCGAACGCAATCCGGGTGGATCTCGGGGTTGGGGTCCCTGTAGCAGTGACGGTAGGGCGAGGTTCACGGTCGGCTCGATACCGGCTGGTCGTCGCACCCTCACCAGTTCCGAATCAGCCACGAAGAAGAGATTGAGTTCGTAAGTGACCGTGGGCGTGGTGGCCGACGTTTCTCTGAACGAGTCAGACAGTGCGGTGCTGCTGGGGCCAGCGCCCTCGTCGAGAGGCCGGGTGGCAGGGACCGATGACACTGACAGCAAAGCAAAGGGAACCTCTCGGGCATTTAGCGGCCGGTCTGTGTGGTTGGGTGACACCCCGCAGCCCACCAGTACCAACCCGAGGAAACCAGCCACCAATCGGCTGCGCCATTTCACTGCGACGCTCGCTGAATGGGCAAGGTGACGCTGAACCGGGCGCCGCCCGGCCTCCCGGCTCCCTCCGGTCGCGACCCGGCCGTAACATTGGGGCTGCGCTCCGCCGCTTCGCTTCGGTGCTCGCCCGGCCTCCCGGCTCCCTCCGGTCGCGACCCGGCCGTCACCGATCCCCCTAGCAACAGCGCGTACTCCGCCACCAGCGCCAACCCGAGGCCAGAGCCGGTGCCATGCAGCGCCGATGGTCCTCGAGCGAAGCGTTCGAAGATCCTGGCGCGGTCGGCCTCGTCAATGCCTGGCCCCGCATCGTCAAATTCGGTCACGACGTTGGACCCGCAGTGTGACACCGAAACGGCGTAGAGCCCGCCGCCATGGCGTTGAGCGTTGTCGATGATGTTGGTGACGATGCGCTCGATGAACCGCTTGTCGCTGTAGACGATGGCGGTGGACTGATCACTGGTCATCAGGGGGACGTATCCGAGCATGGAAGTCGTGAGGGCCTTCACCAACTCCATCATGTCGATCCGCTCATCGTTGAGTTCCACATTGGTGGCATCGAGTCGTGAAATCTCCAACAAATCGAGGACCATGCGCTCAAACCGGTCCACCTGCCCCTCTAGGAGTTCCACCCCGGATTTGGCTCGGGCCGGAAGGGAATCGAGACGGCTCGTCACCAGTCCGAGTGATGCGCGGATGGCGGTCAGTGGTGAGCGCATCTCGTGACTGACGTTTGAAGCGAACCGCGCATCACGATCAATCCGATCCTGCAATGTCGCAGCCATGTCATTGAAGCTCGACACCAACGGGGTGAGGGAACGATCACCGCTCCCGTCGAGACGCGCTGCCAAATCGCCGTGGGCAATGCGGTCTGCTGCCACCGCCAACTCGCGTAGCGGGCGGACCAGCCGACGACCGGCGATGATGCCGGTGGTGGCGGCCACGGCAGCTGCAATGGTGGCGGCAGTTGCCAGTGCCGCAGCCAGTGTGGACAATGTCTTTTGTAGTTCGGCCAATGGAAACGCTTCGAAATACACGATTTTGAGCTCCGGCAGAGGAACCCCCACCACGAAGAAACTCTTGCCGTTGGCGTCGATGCGTTGCCGCGACGCCACACCTCGGGCAGTGGTGCGGGCCAGGTCCGCCGGGATGTCGCGAGCGCCGATGTCCACCGAGATGGCATACCACTGCGATCCCGACCGTATAAGTGGATACGATGACTTGCCGGTGGCCAAGGATGAGAGCGCACTTACGATATTGGTACGATCGGTACGAAGTCCTGCCCTCACCGTACGGGCATTGAGAAATGCCTGACGCATGGCAGACGTCTCCCGTTGAGCCACCAGCACGCTGCGGGTACGAGAGTAGGCAATAATCGCCACGCCGATCGATGACAGCAGCGCCAGCAGGGCAAAAGTGATTACCGCTCGGCGCTGTAGGCGAAGTTGGGGACGGCGCTCCGTCATGGTCTCAGCTTGAATCCCATTCCACGTACCGTCACCAGATGTACGGGGTTGGACGGGTTGTCCTCGATCTTGAGTCGCAACCGGTACACCTGGGTGTCCACCAATCGACTGTCGCCAAGATAGTCGTAGCCCCACACCCGTTCCAACAGCGACTCCTTGGTCACAAGCTGGCCTGGTCGTTCGGCCAACTCACACAGCAACTGGAATTCGGTCTTCGTGAGTTGCACCACCTTTCCGGCCTTGCGAACCTCACCTGCGGCTACATCGATGGTGATACTGCCGAACGTGCTCACCGGATTCACCTGATGCTGCGGTAGTTCCATGCGACGTTGGATCGCTCGTATACGCGCTGACAATTCTTTGGGTGCCACTGGTTTGGTGACGTAGTCATCAGCGCCCGCTTCGAGGCCGGCCACCACATCATGGGTATCGGATTGGGCAGTGACGACAATGATGGGGACAACGCTGCGCTGGCGGATGCGTCGGCACACTTCGAGGCCATTGATGCCGGGAAGACGAAGATCTACCAACACCACGTCGAAGCTGGACGCTGCAAATTTGTCTAGGCCGAGTTCACCGCTGGCCGCTTCGACCACGTCGTATCCGTCATCTTCGAGATTCATCCGCAACGCCATACGAATGACGTCATCGTCCTCGATGAACAACACGCGAACGCTCATGGCGCCCATCTTCGCGTCGAAATCGCGACACCACCGCAGCACACACGCAATCAAGCTGCCCGATCATCATCTCATTCTGCAAACAAAACATGCCGCTGATACCTGTGGAGTGGGCCCGATGAAGATGATCCTGACGAAGGAGATCCCGATGACCGCCACCGTGACCGAACGTGCAGTACCTGCCGCAACGCTTCCATCCAAAGTCGCATTGCCCCATGTTGTGGACCTGCGGCGGTTGGATTCTCGACGTGCGTCGGTGTCGATGTGTATCCCCGCTCGCAATGAAGCCGACACCTTAGGAGCTCTGATTGCCCAGGTGCAGTCACGCTTGGTGCGGCGGGGCGTGGTGGATGAGATTGTGGTGATGGACGATCGTTCCGATGACGCCACGGCCAGTGTTGCTGCGGCGGCTGGCGCCCGAGTCGTGTCCACCAATGAAGTCATGCAGAGCTTCGGGCCGAGTTTGGGCAAAGGCGATGCCATGTGGCGTTCCCTGGCGGTCACCACGGGCGACATCGTGTTGTTCTGTGACGGTGATCTCGAGTCCTTCGACGTCACCCGACTGGAAGATTTGCTGCATCCGTTGCTCGATGATCGATGGACCATGATGTCAAAGGGATTTTTTGGTCGGTTGGATGCCGATGGTGAGCCCGGTCCTGGTGGAAGGGTCACCGAACTCGTGGCTCGACCGTTGCTGTCGTTGCTGTTTCCCCAGGTCAGCGATATCCATGAGCCGTTGAGCGGGATGTACGCCATCCGGCGTCACCTGGCCGAGGGGTTCACCTTTGAAGCGGACTATGGCGTGGATGTTGGTCTGTTGCTCGACACCGTGCGCAAATGTGGGCGTGGATCGGTGGCTCAGGTGGATTTGGGAACGCTGCGCCACGCCAACCAGTCACTCGACTGTCTCGCCAGCCAGGCTGCCGCCGTGGAACGAAGCATCCTCACCAGGGCCGGGCTGCAACGCAACACGTTGGGCACCCGTATGGGCCGACCGGGTGGACCGTTCACCAACATCAGTTCGTCGGTGCGACCCGCATTCAGGACCGTGGACCGGACTTACGCCGATGCCAAATTGGACTTGGCCACCGTTGATGCTGTGTCTTGACGCCGGTTGTCCGCCCCCTTCACCTACGGAAGGGGGCGGACATGGGGGTGGCGGCCGTCGTGACTATTTGTTGGTGGTGCGCCGGGCTCCGGTAGGACCTGGGTTGAGTGAGTCGCTCGCCGGACGCTGCGCGGCTGGGCCGTGCTCGTTCCATGTGATCTCGTTGGCCCGATCTACGTCGATGGTGATGTTATTGGCCTCGGCGGGTGATCCGGGCTCCGGCTACGTGTCATGTCCGGACCCCATGGAACTCAAACACGAGGAGGGTCGGGTGGCCGAAGCTGTGCTCGACGCCTGGTTACGATTGTTTGATCACCTGGGCTTGGCCGCTGATGGCGAGGTGTCAGAAGTCGGGCCTGTGGAGTCGGTGGCGCGAGCCATTGCAAACTCGCAGCCTCGGCACTGCGGGGGGTTTGCCGAAGCCCTCCTCGTGGAGCAGCGTTGTGTGATGGCAATGGTGGCCAACGCCTTGGGTTTCGATGCAGCCCGACGGGTACGGCGGCGAGTCGGTGTGGCTGTAGCTCGGGTTGCTCCTTGAGTCGACGGAGCGAAACGCTCGAACAAGCTCCACAGTAGGGTCCTAACCTCATTCGTGAGGAGCCACCATGACGCCGCTACGCCGAGTTGTCTCTACCCGATTGAGAACTGGGCCGGTGGTGCGTGTCATTCAACCATTGCGGGATTTTCTGGCCACCGAAGCGGCCAGCGGTGTGCTCTTGATAGTGGCGGCCGTGGCCGCCATGGTGTGGGCCAACTCGCCGTGGAAGGGGAGTTACGAATCGTTGTGGAGCTCGGAGATCAGTTTTCGGGTGGCGGGTCACTCGCTCTCGTTGGATCTGCGTCATTGGGTCAATGACGGCCTGATGACCTTGTTTTTCTTCGTGGTGGGCTTGGAGATCAAAAGAGAGGTTTCGGTGGGGGAATTGAAAGATCCCCGCCGGGCTGCCCTCCCCGCCATTGCGGCGCTGGGAGGCATGGTGGTGCCCGCCCTTGTGTTCGTGGCGGTGAACCTCGGAGGTACGGGGGTGCGAGGTTGGGGTATTCCCATGGCCACCGACATCGCCATGGCCGTGGGTGTTCTGGCACTGATTGGTTCGCATGTGCATCCCTCGTTGAAATTGTTTCTGTTGGCGTTGGCCATCGTCGACGACATTGGTGCCATCGTGGTCATTGCGGTGTTCTATTCCAAGGGCATCGACGTGACGATGCTGCTGGTTTCGGTGGCGCTCATCGTGGCCGTGGTGGCGGCCAAGATGCTGGGCGTGAGCAGCGTGGGGGTATACGTGGTGTTGGGTGCCCTGCTGTGGTTCAGCGTGCATGAAGCGGGTGTGCATGCCACCATTGCTGGTGTCATCTTGGGACTACTGGCGCCCACCAATGCCATCGTCGAGGCCCACCAGGTTGATGAGGCGGCGCTCGCCGATGTTTCGAGTTATTCGGCTGCGTCAGAAACGGTTCGGATGGCCCGCCAATCGGTGTCCGTGGTGGAGTGGCTGGAGCACCGGTTGCATCCGTGGACCAGTTACGTCATCGTGCCCCTCTTTGCCTTTGCCAATGCCGGCATCTCCATCAATTCCAGTGCAGTGAAAGCGGCCGTGTCGTCTCGTATCACGCTGGGAGTGATTCTCGGTCTCGTGATAGGGAAAACCGTGGGCGTCACGGTGGCCAGTTGGGTGGCGGTGCGCACCCGAGTGGCCAGTCTTCCCGACGGCCTCACGTGGGGATCCGTGGTGGGAGTGGCACTGCTGGCTGGTATTGGCTTCACGGTATCGTTGTTCGTGGCTGGATTGGCCTACGACGATGCGGCATTGGACGCCCAAGCCAAATTGGGGATTCTGGTTGCCACCGTGATTGCTGGCCTACTCGGCACGCTGGCGCTGCGCTTTGGGTCTCGCCCTGCCCAAGACGCAGTGTTGGAATCTGAACAGCACGTTGATTTGTAACGGATTGTCGCTGTAGATCCGTAGCCCCTCTACCGTGGCGCCCATGACCGCACTCGACACCCAGACATCCGATACGGCGCCCGCCACCTCCACGAAGGTCGATTTCTACTTCGATCCCCTCTGCCCTTTCGCCTGGATCACCTCCCGATGGATCCTCGAAGTGGACAGCCTGCGAAACTTGGACCTCAGCTTCAAGGTCATGAGCCTGGCGGTTCTGAACGAAGGACGCGATCTCTCCCCGGAGTACCGCGCCATGATGGACAAGGCATGGGGCCCAGTGCGGGTGGTGATTGCCGCTGCGCAAGCCCATGGAGACTTGGTGGTGCTACCGCTGTACACCGCGATGGGGATGCGGATCCACAACGGTGGCAACAAGGACTTTGAAGTGGTTATCGCCGAAGCGTTGGCGGAGGTGGGTTTACCCGCCGAACTGGCGAAAGCAGCACACAGCACTGACTTCGACGAGGCCCTCAAGATCAGCCACCATCAAGGTATGGACCCGGTAGGCATGGACGTCGGTACCCCTACCATTCACATCGACGGGGTGGCCTTCTTCGGACCGGTGCTGTCATCGATCCCGCGTGGCGAGATGGCGGCCAAGATGTTCGACGGGGCAGTGCTGATGTCGTCGTATCCTGACTTCTTTGAACTCAAGCGTTCCCGGAGCGGATCCCTGAACTTCGAGTGATCAGCCCATCACGGCTCGGACCGGTACTGTCATGGACGTGCTCGTGGAACGCGATGGTCAGTCCTATGCCGACACCATCGAGGACATGGTGGCGTTCGTGCGTGAGTTCGGCAGCGCCACCGGTGATCTAGCCGAAGACGTTCGCTTCTCGCGTTGCGCAACATGCGCCAACGCAACGTTTTGGATGGAATGCAGCGAAGAGGATGGTGTGGCTATGCGCACCTGTACGCAGTGCCAAACGGCCGCCTTCATTGGTGATAGTGCCGGATTGTGGCACGCTGCTGATACCGGTGATGCGGTATGCCCTTGCGGAGCCAAGGTGTTCGAGTTGGCCATCGGCTTCTGCGTGGCAGTGGAGCCCGAATTGGACGTCGAGTGGATTGTGGTGGGAGCGCGATGCACGGTGTGCCATCTGGTAGGGGTATACGCCGACTGGGGTATCGACTACGTACCAAGTGCTTCGCTCAAGCAGCAGATATAGGTACTTACGTTTTTGGCAATCACGAGGTGAGTACTGGTCGTCTCGTCATGTGGCGTTCCAACACGGCCCGCACCGCCTGAGCCCGAGTGGTCACTTCTAGTTTGCGGTAGGCGTTGCGGATATGGGTCTTCACGGAGTTCGGCGAGAGGTACAGGGTGTTGGCGATTTCGGCATTGCTCAGACCCTCGGCAATGAGCACCAAAACTTCACTCTCGCGCTCGGACAATTCGTAGAGCTTCCCTGGCCAATCACGCCCGGCCGTGCTGTGGCGATCAGTGATTGGGTCGTCGCTGATGATCACCTCCCCTGCTCCGATCCGCAGCATCGCATCCACCAGTTGGCTGGCACTGAGATTCTTGCTGAGGTAGCCCGCCACACCGGCACTGATGGCACGGACCACCACGCTGTGTTCGAACTGCCACGTGAACACTGCGATACGCGCCACGTTGGTATCGGCTCGTAATCGCTTGATTTCGTCCAGACCGCTCCCCGGATGCCCGAATGTGTCGAAAAGAGCCAAGTCCACTGGTTCGGCCACTTTGGCACCGCGCAACGCTTCATCCACCACCTTCACCTGTTGAGCAAACGGTTTGAGCAAGCGTGCCAGCCCGGCCACCACCAACTCGAAGTCGTTGGTGAGTGCGACTCTCATGGGTGGGTTGCGCCTATCGGCCATGCGGTCAGTATCGCGCTAAGTCCCGCCGATCACACCACCCCTAGGGGTGATGCGAAGTGGCTATGCATTTTCGTAATTTTGTCCGGTGACCTGTACCGCTGCGATTGTTCTCACCGCGTCGCCACCATTCACTGAACTTGACGCGGCTACGGCGGCCGAATTCAGCGCATGGGGCCGGAAGCTGTTTGGCGCCGCTCCCGTGCTGGTTATCTTGGACTTCAGCGCCGTGGCGTACCTCGGAGCCAGCGCCATATCGATACTCCTGGAAATGGATAATGCACTGGCCACTCGTGGAGTACGACTGCGGATCATCAATGCCCAGCGCATAGTGACGCGAGTACTCACGATCTGTGATCTGCATACCCGATGGCTGGAATGAGCGGCTTGGGTCGGTACGATCCGCCGGGTGCATTGCCAGCTCCGCCTAACTATCCATCTCCTC
>JAYVGK010000271.1:0-4602 GCA_043772215.1 Acidimicrobiales bacterium
GTACTGGTTGGTCGTGGTGTTGATCAGCGTGGTGGGAACACTCATCACTGACTATCTCCATGACTCTCGCGGCATTGCTCTCCAGCCGCTCACCATCATCTTTTCCGTCGCACTCATCGCCAGCTTCGCCATCTGGTACGTCAGCGAGCAGACGTTGTCCATTCACTCGATTCACACCAGCAAGCGTGAGGGGTTCTACTGGGCCACGATTCTTTGTAGCTTCACGCTTGGTACTGCGGCCGGTGATCTACTCGCGGAGAAGTATTTCCACAGCTTTTGGAAAGCGGCTCTCATCTTCTCGGCGTTCATCGCCGCCGTCGCCATTGCTCACCTCGTGTTCAAGCTGAACGCCATCCTCGCCTTCTGGCTGGCATACGTTGTGACTCGACCCCTAGGAGCATCGATCGGCGATTACCTGTCCGCTGGCAAAGACGAGGGCGGATTGAATCTCGGCACCACTGTGGTCAGCGCCGTGTTCCTAGTGACCATCGCCGCCGTCGTGTTCTACCTCACGAAGAGCAAGGCTGACGTGATTGACCTCGATTCCGCCGAGTAGACGTCGTGACTCGGATACCAACAGTAGCCAAAACATTCGTAGTGTGATCGTGTGACCAGCACCCAAAGAACCGAGTTTCATGTGGGATTCGGCGGCGTCTCCGGTTCCACAGCTGTTGCTGCCGCGTTCGAGCAGGGCACCCATGTCGACAACCGCAATCGCGGGACGATTGTCCGAGGTGGAGGTTGTTCGTACGGCGATGCTGCCCAACGTGGAGGCGGCGCAGTGCTTCGCGTAGCCGCCGACCCGAGCACCATCGAGTTGGATCCAGCATCAGCCACCGTGAAGGTGTCAGGCGGCCACACCATCCGCCAAGTATGCCAAGCGTTGTTGAAACAAGGTTGGTTTCTGCCCGTGGTCCCAGGCACCAGTTACGCCACGGTGGGGGGGTCCATTGCTGCTGACGTGCATGGGAAGAACCATATACATCTTGGAAGTTTTGGCCAGCACGTGGTGTCGATCGACTTGGTAGATGGGTCGGGTGTGGCGCACCACTTGAGCGCAACGCAGGACCCGGATGCGTTCTGGGCCACCATTGCGGGAATGGGTCTTACTGGGGTCATCGTCTCGGCCACGCTGCGGATGAGTGCAGACAAGTCCGGTTGGATGACCGAGACCAGTGCGGTGGCCGACTCGTTTGCCGAAACGATGAGCTTGTTGCAGGAATTGGGGGTATCGCATCACCACGTGGCGGCATGGGTGGACCTGCGAAGTCGCAATCGGGGCGTCGGAGTGGTGAGCGCCGCCAATCATCTCGATGCTTCGGCATTCGATACACCGCAGAACTCTCATCAGCTACGCGCGCCACTTCCTTGCCCTCATACCTCGGTGTCCGTCCTCGGGCCACAACGACTTGCGTTGCTCAACGCAGCCAAGGCCACGAGTGCCCGCCGCCATGTTCGTCGAGTCGGTACGTTGGCTGAGCGGCGGGTGCCGATCGAATCTGTGCTGTGGCCTCTCGATGTGGTGACGAATTGGAATCGGCTGTACGGCCGAAACGGGTTCATTCAGTACCAAATTGCCATCCCCAATGGTGCTGAGGATGTGCTCACCGGTATTTCCAAACAGCTGGCAACGCTGCCGGTGTATCTGTGCACGCTGAAACGATTGGGTCAGGGTTCACCGGCGCCCATGTCGTTTCCGCTGGCTGGATGGACTATCGCCTTGGATATCCCCGCCAATGCCCCTGGTTTGTGGCGCGCACTACGCAACGCCGACGACGCTGCGGCTGAGGTAGGGGGCCGGGTGTACTTGGCCAAGGACGTGCGCATGGCCGCCCGCCATCTGCCCTCGATGTATCCCCGTCTCGACGAGTGGAGACGGGTCCGCAATCGTCTTGATCCGAACGCCAACATGAACTCTGACCTCGCATCTCGGTTGGGGCTGTTGGATTCCCTATCATGAGCCACATATGACTGCAGTCGGAGTTCGGAGCGTGCTGGTACTCGGTGGGACCAGTGATATTGGTATTGCCATTTGTCGCTCGCTCGTTGGTCGCGGTGCCACTCGAGTGGTGTTGGCGGGGCGGAATCAGGCGGAACTGGCATTGCGGGCGGCCACGTTCAGGGATGGCAATGTCGAAGTATCGCTTTTGGATTTCGATGTAGTTGATTCTTCGCATCACCGCATCGTCATCGACCAAGCCACGGAAAAGGTGGGCGATCTCGACGTCATCATCTGCGCTGTTGGGGTGCTGGCCGATGAACGGGGTGTAGATGCCGACCCGGAAGCCATCGCCAGGGTTGTAGCAGTGAACATGGGCGGAACCATGGCGATACTGGCGGCCGCTGGCCTTCGATTGCAGCACCAAGGCCATGGCACATTGGTGGTGCTGTCGTCGGTCGCCGGTTTTCTGGTCCGGCCCGACAACCCCATTTACGGTGCGTCAAAAGCCGGATTGGATGCCTATGCATGCGCGCTTGATGATCTGTTGCGGCCCAGTGGAGCCAGTGTCTTGGTGGTTCGTCCTGGATTCGTACGCACGGCCATGACGGCTGGCATGGCCGACCGGCCCATGGCCACCACCGCTGATGCCGTAGCTGCGGCCGTGGTCAAGGGCATGGATCATGACGCCCATGTCGTGTGGGTCCCTCGAGCCGTGGGACTGGTGATGAACGGGTTGCGCCTACTACCTCGATCGATACTGCGGCCGTTGCTTCGTCGCCAGGGTGCGGCCCAAGCCAAGTGACCAGATAGTAATGAGAACTGCTCGCAAGATGATCAGTTGGGTGTTCCCCACTGTCTTGCTGATCGGACTCATCCCGGTAGCGGCGCTTGCAGTGCCGTCCCCGCCCAAGTGCGCACACGGCACCATCGACGCAGTGTCTCTTCCGCTGTTCGGTGGGAGAAAGATCGCCGGACGGGTTTATACGCCTTCCCACTACAAGGCAACCGACGACACTCGGTATCCTCTTCTGGTGTTACTGCATGGAGCCAATGCTACCGACGATCAATGGGCCGATGTGGGCATCGCTGATGCGGCTGATGTGCTCATCTGCAAAAAATTGATTACCCCCATGCTGATTGCCCTTCCCGATGGGGGCAAGGGCGTTCCCGTTGAGCTCGATGAGTATGTGGCTGCCACATTGGTTCCGTGGCTCGACGATAATTATCGCACCAAGGCCGACGGGTCGCATCGATCAATCGGCGGTATCTCACGGGGGGGTGGAGCAGCACTGCGGATTGGTGCAGCACATCCCGGTTTGTTTGCTTCGGTCGGGGGCCACAGTCCTGCACTGGACGGCAGCGTGGCGTCATTGGTGCCCGGTCTCAAGAAGTTGCGCGCAGGTGTATTCCTCGACGTTGGCTCCCAAGACGCATTGGTCCCATTCGTCACCGCACTCAGCAAGACACTCACCAAATCTTCGGTCCGCAACCAACTCCACGTTTGGGCAGGCGAACACAATCGGCCCTATTGGCGAGCTCACAGCGCCGATTACCTCAAGTTCTATTCGAGATCTTGGAGTCGCGCCGCCATTTCTGAATGATTCATGAGCAAAGCAGCTTTTGGGCGAGGGCCAGAAGTTGCGGATCGCTGCCGCCGCGCCGGTTCAGCGCAATCACCACACCGCTGTCACCACTGTTTGACACGATGGCAATGGATGCTGTGCCCGCAACCCCTCCTTCGTGCCCATAGAACACGCCACACGTGAAGTGGTAGGTGATCAGACCGAGCCCGTACAGGTTCTTGGATTGGACGGTGGGCATCTTCATGTCATCGACCTGTGCCACGGACAGCAGTCGACCCGAAACTATGGCTCGCATGATGGTAAGGACGTCTTCAGCCGTGGCAATCACGCCGCCGCTACCACCGTTGCCGAACAGCGACAAGTCGTCTGTGAGATCTACCAGTTCGCCGGGATTTCGATTGGTACCGTACCCGCGCAGTTCGGGAGAACCGAGGTCTGTAGGCGCCACTGTCGTGTGTCTCAGACCCAGCGGTCCCGTGATCCGCGTTGACATCAAGGTGGCGAGAGACGAGTGGGTGACGTGCTCGAGCACCATTGCCGCCAACTGGTAGTCGGTCCGGCTGTAGTGATAACTGTTGCCCGGAGGAAAGTATCGGGGGTGAGTCTCGGCCAAAGCAACCAGTAGGCGGTCGGAGTACACCACTCGGCGGCCTGCCCTGCGGCGGGCAACGAGTCGACTCACTTGACGACGGAGTTGGAAATTGTTGAGTCTCTTACCGTCCGCCCCGGGGTTGCCGTCGTTGGCCTCATCGAAAACACCGCTGGTGTGATTGAGAAGCATTCGCACAGTGATCGGCTGATCAGGGCGCAAGAGACCCGGTAGAAGCTCGTTGACGACGTCATCAAGCGACAATTCGTGACGCGCAGCAGCGTCGAGCACCAGCGCTGCCACCATGGGTTTGGTGAGGCTGGCAATGCGGAACCTCGTCTGGTTGCTGATTGCAGTTCCGTGAGTGTCCGCAGTTCCTGATGACACGAACCAGTGACGATGGCCAATCCGCACCGCTGCCAACGCGCCCGGTGACGGGTACGAATGGCGTTCATCGTTGAGCAGCTGCTGAACATCGGGTCCAGGTG